>NZ_QTKI01000414.1:0-4186 GCF_010820945.1 Rhodopseudomonas sp. BR0C11 | reverse complement strand
CCCTTGAGGCCCGACACGTTCGGCAGCAGCGCGTCTTCCGGAACGACCACGCCGTCCATCACGATCTCGCCGGTGATCGAGGCGCGCAAGGAGAGCTTACCGCCGACCTTCGGGGCCGACAGGCCCTTCATGCCCTTCTCGAGGATGAAGCCGCGGATCTGGTTGTCGTGCGCGGCCGACTTCGCCCACACCACGAACACGTCGGCGATCGGCGCGTTCGAGATCCACATCTTGCTGCCGCTGAGGCGATAGCCGTCGGCAACCTTCTCGGCCTTGGTCTTCATGCCGCCGGGATCGGAGCCGGCGTCCGGCTCGGTCAGGCCGAAGCAGCCGACCCATTCGCCGGAGGCGAGCTTGGGCAGATACTTCTTGCGCTGGTTCTCATCGCCATAGGCGTAGATCGGATACATCACCAGCGACGACTGCACGCTGTTCATCGAGCGATAGCCGCTGTCGACCCGCTCGATCTCGCGCGCCACCAGGCCGTAGGCGACGTAGCTGGCGTTGGCGCAGCCGTATTCTTCCGGCAGCGTGACGCCGATCAGGCCGAGCGAGCCCATCTCATTAAAGATCTCGCGATCGGTCTTCTCTTCGAGATACGCCTGATTGACGCGGGGCAGAAGTTTGTCCTGAGCATAAGCGCGCGCGGTATCGCGGATCATCCGCTCGTCTTCGGTGAGCTGGTCTTCCAGCAGCAGCGGATCGTCCCACTTGAAGCTCGCCGGAGCCGGCTTGTCCTTGGTTTGCGCGCGCACGCTCATCGATTGTCCTTTCAGACCTTGCCGCATCGGGCGACGTTGATGGGGAGGGTAAGACCTCGGTCAGGTGCCTTCAAGGTGCTCGTTGCCGACGATTTCGATGCCGAAACCGGACAGGCCCTTGTAGTCGATCTGCGACGTGGTGAGATGACGGATCGACGTCACGCCGAGATCACGCAGGATCTGCGCACCAACGCCGATCTCGCGCCATTGCCGATGCCGATCGGCTTCGGCGGTCTTCTGCTCGTCGAGCGGAGCGACCGGCACACCCGCCGCGCCGTCGCGCAGATAGATCAGCACGCCGGAACCGTTCGCCTTGAAATGGTCGAGCACGGCCTGCATCCGCCGAGCCCCAGTGAAAAGCTCCTTGACGATGTTCGGCTTGTGGAACCGGGTCAGCACATTCTTGCCGTCGCCGATCCCATTGTAGACGCAGGCGACATGGGCGATCTCGTCGAACGGCGAGCGGTAAGCATACCCCTGCATCGGACCGATCGGACTGTCGATCGGAAACGTCGCGACGCGCTCGATCAGCTTCTCGCGCGCCTGACGGTACGAAATCAGATCCGCGATCGTGACCAGCTTGAGATTGTGCTTGTTGGCGAACTCGACGACCTGCGCACCCTTGGTGACGGTGCCGTCGTCGTTCATCAGTTCGCTGATCACGCCGACCGGCGGCAGCCCGGCGAGCTTGCAGAGGTCAACCGCGGCCTCGGTGTGGCCGGAACGGAGAAGCACGCCGCCCTCGCGCGCGATCAGCGGGAAGATGTGTCCGGGCCGGGCGAAGTCGTTGGCGCCGGCGTTCGGATTGGCCAGCGCGCGGCAGCACGAGGCGCGCTCGTCCGCCGAGATGCCGGTGCCGTTGTCCGGCTTGTAGTCGATCGAGACCGTGAACGCGGTGGTATGGTTGCTGTCGTTGTGTGCCACCATCGGGTCGAGCCGCAGTCGCCGCGCATCGTCCATGGTGATCGGCGCGCAGACGATGCCCGAGGTGTGGCGGATGATGAACGCCATCTTCTCCGCGGTGCACAGCGAGGCGGCGACCACCAGATCGCCTTCTCCCTCACGATCGTCGTCATCGGTGACGACGACAATTTCGCCGGCGGAAAAGGCTTGCAGAACTTCTTGGATGGGGTGCGCCATGGTCGGATCTCTGAGACAGGACCCGACCATATGACGCAGCGCGGGCGGCGACGCAAGGCGCGCGACGGAGCGGCCGCCTTGCGTGAAATTCCCTACCGCAGAGCGGAATTGAAGGGCCGCGCGCGGTTGGCGGTTACTCCGCAGGCGAAGCCGCTGCGGCCTTCTTCTTGACGAACTGATCGTAAGCCTCGACCGCCTGGGCGGCATACATCACGCTCGGGCCAGCGCCCATGTAGATCGCCATGCCCATCGTCTCCATCACCTCGTCGCGGGTCGCGCCGTGCTTCACCGCAGCTTCAGCGTGGAAGCCGATGCAGCCGTCGCACCGCGTCGCCACGGAGATCGCCAGAGCGATCAGCTCCTTGGTCTTGGTATCGAGCGCATTGGCCTTGAGCGCGGCCTGGGCGATCGCCGAGAAGCCCTTCATGACGTCCGGCGCGCCGGTGCGGACTTCGCGCAGCGCCACCGACAACTCGCCCGTCAGATCGATCCAGTTCTTGTGCATGGTTTCACTTATTCAACAAAGGCAACTCCCGGGAGCGGGCTGCGCCGCCCCGAGAGCCACACTTGGGTAGTGACGTCAAGACTTGGTCGAGCAGGTCTTGATGCCGAGCAGCGTGTAGGCCGGGCAGAAGCCGATCCCCGCGGTCAGCAGCGGGACGACGCCGATCCAGGCCCAGATCGGACCGCCGGTCAGCGCCCAGTAGATCAGGCCGGCGCCGACGATGGCGCGCAGCAGACGGTCGATCATTCCCATGTTCACAGTCATCTTCGTTTCCCCTCGCTCGGTTGAGTGACACGCTCGTTCTAGGGCGCGCCACCATCACGGTCTGTGACCAAGTCACCGGCGACGAAGGATCGGTCGAAAATCTGCGAATAGAGGTTCAGCGGGCGGCCTGCGCGGCGGCCCGCAGCGGGGCGGCATTGCGCAATTCGACACGTCCGCGTCCGAGGCTGACCCAGCCGCGGCGCTCGAACGTCTTGAGATGACGGCTGACGACTTCGCGCGCCGAGCCGATCTCGGCGGCCAGTTGGGCGTGGGTGATCGACAATTCGCGGCCATCCGCCGCAAGCGCCAGCAGGCGTGACGCCAGCCGCGTCTCGATCGAGGCGAACGCCACGTTCTGGATCACCGCCATCAGATCCGCCATCCGTGCCGCCTGGGCATTGAACACGAAACTGCGGAATTGCGCCGAGCGGCCCATCAGGTCGTGGAAGGTCGCGGCGGGCAGGCCCACCGCCTCGACCGGGCTTTCGGTCACCGCGAATGCGCTGTAGCTGTCCGAGGCGAGCAGCGCCAAGGTGGTGAGAATGCAGATGCTCCCCGGCCCGAGCCGGTACAGCACGATCTCGTTGCCGGCCGGATCGAGCTGAAACACGCGGACCGTGCCGCGGCACACCAGGATGAACATGCCGCACGGCTGGTCCGGCGCGAACACCGAAGCGCCGGCAGGCAGGCTCATAGCCATGGCTGCCTGCGCAAGCGAGGTTCGTTCCGTCTCCGGCAGTTCCCCCAGGGCCGGGAATCCGCGCAACCAATCCAATGCAGGCAAGCTCATCGCGACCAACCAGGTTCACGCTCGACCTGCCGAAGATAGGGGCCAGGACCGCAGCGCCCGGTTGATCTTAATCAACCAGGCACTGTGGCGACCAGCCGCGGCCTGATGCGCGGAGTTGCTCGCGGACGTGTGAACGTCGATAGACGCTTACGGATTGTCCGTCGCGGTCGAGGGGCCGGAGATCACGTCGCCGTCGCGATGGCGCCAATAGCGGGCCCGCAGGCGCGGAGCGATCCACCAGGCAATCGGCGCAGCCAGAACGAAGCTCGCGATAACCGCCATCGGCACCCAGTCCATAGCGTTCCGCGCCAAAGCCGGGATCGTCATGATCGACACCATGCCAATGCCGAACAGCACGGCGTTGGTCATCATGTACACGAGCGAAGCGATACGAAATCGGTTGGACATTTGAAACCTCCTGTTGCCGGTTCAATGTCCTCGTAGCGCCGCTTGTTCCGGCGGAACCGCGACCTCGGGGTCGCAGGAGTGCTCGTGAGCTACCGCGTGGGGTCAGAGCGCCGAGCCCCGCCGCTACGCTGCGTTCGATTTCTCGGCCGCGAGGAGAACCGCCATCTCATCCAGTGCCGTAAAGACCTCCACGGAGGCCTTTTCCATCTTGTCGGCAGCGATCACAGCGGCCTCGAAATCGCCCGCCTGGAATCGCGCGACGGCTTCTTTCCCCGCAGCGTGGACAAGCAGATGCGGGTCGTGGATGCGACGGTAGGC
>NZ_QTKI01000413.1:0-4189 GCF_010820945.1 Rhodopseudomonas sp. BR0C11 | reverse complement strand
CATCAGCAGCGCCGTGGTGTCGCTGGTGGTCTGGCTCCACAGCGCCCAGATCCGCCCTTCGACGTGTTTGGCGCTGGCCTCATCGGGCGCAGCCTTCAGGGCACCGAACAGAAAGTCGAGGCCCTTGGTGCGGTCGGTCGGCACCCGCGGCAGTTTCTCCGGCGGTGCCGGCGGCTGCGCGAGCGGCTTCTCTAGCGGATGCTTGGGTCCGTCCGGGGCCTGGGCTCGCGCGCGCTCAGGCACGCTCAGGGCCAGCGCCGCAAGCGCCAAGGCGCAGAGGCCGAACCGAAAATGTCGAGGGGCGAACGCCATTGCGACAGTCTAGACACGACAAAGCGCGCTGCAAAGCAGCGCGCGCGTCACAGCGGCGTGAGATCGAGGCGCGGGCCGCGAGCGGCCCTGCGCAATCAGCCCTGGCGGGCCTTGAAGCGACGCTGGGTCTTGTTGATGACGTAGAGCCGGCCCTTACGGCGCACCAGGCGGTTTTCGCGGTGGCGGGTGAGCAGCGACTTCAGCGAGTTACGGACCTTCATGGGTCTATCCTGACTGTTTGAAAGGCCGTGACAATTGGCCGAATACAAAACGATAACAGCCCGCCGGCGGAAGCCCGCCCGGGTCGGTGCTGTATCTATCCAGCGACTCCCGGCCTGTCAATCGATCCACCGCCGGAACCGACAGGCCATTGCGGAAAACCAGCGCTGGGCCGGCGGCCACACCAAGGTAAGGCGCAAAATTCGCCGCACGCCGGCGGTTTGGGCCGCTTCACAGCTCCTCAAAATAATTATACACCATAATCAATTCTCCGCCGCCAAGACGGCGAGAAATGCCCGAAGGAAACGCCTGATGCTGAATCCCGACGATCTTGTCGCTATCGACATCCATACCCACGCCGAGGAACCGTGCGGCTCGCACCCCGACGACGGCTACGACGACTTCCAGGCGCGGATGGCGGAGTATTTCGGCTCGCCGCACAAGCATCCGCCGACCGTCCAGGAAACCGCCGCGTATTATCGCGCCAAGAAGATCGCCGCAGTGATCTTCCCGGTCGACGCCGAACGTGAGACCGGCTTCCGCCGCTACAACAACGACGAGATGATCGAGATCGCGCGGCAGAATTCCGACGTGCTGATTCCGTTCGCCTCGATCGACCCGCACAAGGGCAAGCTCGGGGTGCGCGAAGCGCGCCGGCTGATCGCCGACTACGGCATCAAGGGCTTCAAATTCCATCCGACCATGCAGGGCTTCTATCCGAACGACCGGCTGGCCTATCCGCTGTACGAAGCGATCCAGGAAGGCGGCGCCATCGCGCTGTTCCACACCGGCCAGACCGGTGTCGGCTCCGGCATGCCGGGCGGCATGGGAATGCGGCTGAAGTACTCCAACCCGATGTATATGGACGACGTCGCCGCCGACTTTCCGGACATGAAGATCATCCTGGCGCACCCCTCCTTCCCCTGGCAGGAGGAGGCACTGTCGGTTGCGACCCACAAGCCCAACGTCTATATCGACCTGTCGGGCTGGTCGCCGAAGTACTTCCCGCCGATTCTGGTGCGCTACATAAACTCGATTCTGCAGGACAAGATGCTGTTCGGCTCCGACTGGCCGGTGATCACCCCGGACCGCTGGCTGTCGGACTTCGCCAAGCTCGAGATCCGCGACGAGATCCGCCCGAAGGTGTTGAAGCAGAACGCCCGCAAGCTGCTGGGGATCTAGACCCAACGATATCGTTCGTCCTTGCATGCGAAGCGCAGCAATCCAAGAACGCCGAGCAGTCGGCCTCTGGATTGCTTCGTCGCTTTACTCCCCGCAAGGATGAAGGCGGAAAGGCCTGATCGCCGGGACGAGCTCAACTGAAAGCTGCCGCACATGACCATCAAGGCCGTCGTGTTCGATGCCTATGGCACGCTGTACGACATCCAGTCGGTTGCGGCCGTCACCGAGCGGGAGTTTCCCGGCTATGGTGAGGTGATCACGCAGATCTGGCGGATCAAGCAGCTCGAATACACCTGGCTGCGCTCGCAGATGGGGACCTACGAGGACTTCGCCGTCGTGACCCGCGATTCACTCGCCTACACGCTCGACTGTCTCGGCATCGAGGCCGGCGGCGGCGCATTCGAGCGCATCTTCGCAAAATATCTCGATCTCGCGCTCTATCCCGAAGCCCGGTCGGCGCTGGAAGCGCTTGCACCCTGCAAGCGTGCGATCCTCTCCAACGGCAGCCCGGATATGCTTGGCGCCCTCACCCGCAATACCGGCCTCCACCGCGTGCTCGACGACGTGATCAGCGTCGACGCAGCCAAGACGTTCAAGCCGCATCCGCGTGCCTACGCGCTGGCCGAAGCGCGACTCGGCGTAGCGCCGCGCGAGATGTTGTTCGTGTCTTCCAATCCCTGGGACGTGGCGGGGGCGAAGGCCTTCGGCTTCAATGTCGCCTGGATCGAGCGCGTCAGCCGCGAGGCGATGGCGCGCGAACTACGGAGGCCTGGGCCGCTCTCGCCGCAGACGCTGTTCAAGGCGCTGCGCACCCAGATGGACGTGCTCGGCTTCGAGCCTGACCACCGCATCGGATCGCTGACCGCGTTGGTGGAGATCGTGGCCGCGCGCTGAGATTTGCGCCACGTGCTGCTTTGCGGCATATCGGCCGCTCGATTGCCGGCCCGGAATGCCGGCCGTGAGGAGCCGCATGAGCCTCGAATCCGTTCGCGCATGGTTTGCCCAACATGCCCCCGACATCGTCGTCGAGGAATCGACGATGAGTTCGGCCACCGTGCCGCTCGCCGCCGAAGCCTATGGCGTGCCACCGGCGCAGATCGCCAAGACCCTGTCGTTGCGCGTCGGCGAGCGTGTGGTGCTGATCGTCACCAGCGGGACGATGCGGCTCGACAATAAGAAGGCGAAGGCGCTGCTCGGCGGCAAGCCGAAGATGCTCGGCGTTCATGAGGTCGCCGATCTCACCGGCCATGAGGTCGGCGGCGTTTGTCCGTTCGGCCTCAAGGCACCGCTGCCGATCTATTGCGACGTCTCACTGAAGACGTTCGATGTGGTCGTGCCGGCAGCGGGTTCGACTCACAGCGCGGTGCGGATTGCCCCGCAGCGCATGGCCGAGCTGGTCGGCGCCGAATGGGTCGATGTCTGCGAGGACCGCAGCGAGCCGACGCAGCCGTGAACACGACAACGGGGCCCGCGGGCCCCGTCAATGCTTGCATCAGTCATGAGACCAGCGCCTGAGCGCGGCGATCACCAACGGCGCCAGCCGTAGTGCCGCCCATACGGACGCGGCGGGCCATAATAGCGCGGGCCATAGAACCGCGGACCGTAGTAGCCGTAAGCGCCGTAGTAGTTCGGGCGCCACCAGCAGCGGCCCCAGGCGTTACAGACGTAACGCACCTGATCGACCTGGGCGGATGGACTGCCGGCAGCCTGCGCGGCGCCGGGAAGACCGTTCGGCATCGCCGCAGACGCGATGCCCGGCGCGAGCGCGACCGCGCTCAGAGCGGCTGCGGCAGCAACGGCGAGTTTCAGATTCATCGGACAACCTCCTTACGATCGAGAACCATCAGAACTGTCTCGAGCTTAGGAAGTTGCAGCTGAACGGGCGCTGACGAGCGAGTTCATCTAGATGAACTTGCGTTAACCTGTGCGGCGCAATTGGTTCGACGCAGCGCTTGATGGCGCTGCGTGCTCCTCGAGGCAACCTTCGCTCAAGCAGCCTTGAGCGGCTCCGTACCATCGCGATGAAGCGTCCGCAGGAAATCACGCACCGCGTCGCCGAGCGAGCGGGCCTGCTGCGCGAGCGTGCCTGACGCCGACAGCGTCACCTCGGCATGCTGCTCAGTCTCGGTGATGTTGCTACCGACGCCCTGGATGTTGCCCGAGATGTCGCGGATCCCGGCGAATGCTTCTTCGATGTTGCGCGCGACCTCGCCGGTCGCGGCGGTCTGCGCCTCGACCGCGAGCGCGACCTGGTGCGTGATATCATCGACCTCGCCGATCGAACGGCCGATGCCGGAGATCGCATCGACGGCGGCGCGGGTGGTCTCCTGCACTTCGGCGATGCTGCGCGAGATGTCGCGCGTGGCATTGGCGGTCTGCTCGGCGAGCGACTTCACTTCCTGCGCCACCACCGAGAAGCCGCGGCCGGCGTCACCGGCGCGCGCCGCCTCGATCGTGGCGTTGAGCGCCAACAGAT
>NZ_QTKI01000412.1:0-4208 GCF_010820945.1 Rhodopseudomonas sp. BR0C11 | reverse complement strand
GTTCAAGACTGTCGGTGAAGTGCTGGCGCGGCAGCCGACCGAACTCGCCGCAAGGTTCGGCGAAGACTTCGTCGCGGTGCTGCGCCAGGCGACCGGCGAAGACGACGCGCCGATCTCGCCGCGGCGGCCGGCACCGGACTACGTGGTCGACAAGAATTTTCCCGAACCGGTTGCCACCACCGAGGTCATTCTGCCGACGCTGCTGGCGCTGGCGCGGCTGCTGATCGCCGCGATGGAGCGGAGCGGCAAAGGCGCGCGCCAGCTCACCGCAAGCTTCTTCCGCAGCGATGGCGCGGTGCGCAGTATCAGCGTCGAAACCGGACAGCCGGTGACGCGGGTCGAGGTGGTGCAGCGGCTGTTTGCCGAGAAGCTCGACGCGCTCGCCGATCCGCTCGATCCCGGCTTCGGCTACGATCTGATCCGGCTCGCCGCCAGCGTCAGCGTGTCTGTCGCCGAGGCGCAGCGCGGTTTCGACACCACCGCGCATCAGACCGAGGATGTCGCCTTGCTGGCCGATACGCTGGCGGCGCGGCTCGGCGCGCGGCGGGTGGTGCGCTATCTGCCGCAGGATACGCACATCCCGGAGCGCGCGGCGCTGGCCGTGCCGGTGCAGCATTGTCCGCCGGACGCCGGCGATGCGCCGTGGCCGGAGCGTGCCGACGAGCCGCCGCTGCGGCCGCTGCGGCTGCTGCAGCCGCCCGAGCCGATCGACGTGATGGCCGGCACGCCGGACGACCCGCCGGCGAAATTCACCTGGCGCCGCGTCCTTCATCGCGTCGTCCGCGCCGAAGGCCCGGAGCGCATCGCCATGGAATGGTGGCGCGCCGCCGAGCCCGGCCTGACCCGCGATTACTTCCGGATCGAAGACGAAGCCGGCGCGCGGTTCTGGGTGTATCGCGACGGCCTCTACAATGTCGAAGTGACGCCCCAGCCCGACGGCACCGGCCAGCCGCGCTGGTACATGCATGGATTGTTTGCGTGAAGAATGTGGACGAGTGGATAGGCACAGCCTCTCCCCGTCATTGCGAGCGAAGCGAAGCAATCCAGAAGCTCCGTGCACTGAGCTGGATTGCTTCGTCGCTTCGCTCCTCGCAATGACGAAGTCAGTTGTCAGTTCAAGAATCCAAGGCGGATCGCATGACACCGCGCTACGCCGAGATCGGCGTCACCACCAATTTCTCGTTCCTCGAAGGCGGCTCGCATCCGCAGGACTATGTCCATGAAGCGAGCCGGCTCAGGCTCGACGCCATCGGGATCGCCGACCGCAACACGCTGGCCGGCGTGGTGCGTGCCTATAGCGAGCTCGACAATAAAGACCTCGTTCATAAACCGAAGCTGCTGATCGGCGCGCGGCTGTGCTTTGTCGATGGCACGCCGGACATTCTCGCCTATCCGACCGACCGCGCCGCCTACGGCCGCCTCTGCCGCCTGCTCAGCACCGGCAAGCTGCGTGCGGAGAAGGGTGAGTGCCATCTGACGTTTGGGGATTTGGAGGAATTCATCCACGAGCCTGCGAGGTCCACCCCTCAGCCTTCAGCCTCTATCCATCAGTTTCCAACGCCGTCATGGCCGGGCTCGTCCCGGCCATCCACGCCTTTGCTACGATTGAGTCAGCAAGACGTGGATGCCCGGCACAAGGCCGGGCATGACGCTGGAAAGGTTACGGGTCGTCATTCGAAGATCCTGCTCGTGGTCATGCCTTCGTACCGGTTCCAGACGAAGACGATCGCAACCGCATTGGATCGTCTCACTGCGCTCAATGCCGGTGCCGTCTGGCTCGCCCTCGCACCGTATTATCGCGGCGACGATAAGCGGCGGCTCGATCGGCTGCGGCGGAGCGCGGCCGCTGCTAAGGTGCCATGCATCGCCACCAACGATGTTCTGTATCACCATCCGCGGCGGCGGGCGCTGCAGGATGTGCTGACCTGCGTACGCGAGAAGACCACGATCGATAAAGCCGGTCGCCGGCTGGAAGCTAATGCCGAGCGCCATCTCAAACCTGCCGAGGAGATGGCGCGGCTGTTTCGCCATGATCCCGATGCCATCGCCGAGACGTTGCGCTTCGCCGATCGGATCGATTTTTCGCTCGACCAGCTCAAATATCAATATCCCGACGAGCCGGTGCCGCCGGGCAAGACCGCGCAGCGTCATCTCGAGGATCTGACCTGGGCCGGCGCGCATAAAGCCTTCCCCAAGGGGATTTCGCCGCGCACCAAGAAGGTGCTGCACAAGGAGCTGCGGCTGATCCGCAAGCTGCGCTACGCGCACTACTTCCTCACCGTGCACGACATCGTGCAGTTCGCGCGGTCGCAGAACATCCTGTGCCAGGGCCGCGGTTCGGCGGCGAACTCGGCGGTGTGCTACGTGCTCGGCGTCACCGCCGTGAACCCGACCGAGGTCGATTTGCTGTTCGAGCGCTTCATCTCCAAGGAACGGCTGGAGCCGCCGGATATCGACGTCGATTTCGAACACGTCCGGCGCGAGGAGGTGATGCAATATGTGTATCGCCGCTACGGCCGCCACCGCGCTGCGATCGTCGCCACCGTCATTCACTATCGGCCGCGCTCGGCGATCCGCGACGTCGGCAAGGCGCTGGGGCTGACCGAGGACGTCACCGCGGCGCTGGCTGATACGGTGTGGGGCAGCTGGGGCAAGGGCCTCAACGATATGCAGGTCAAGCAGGCCGGGCTCGATCCGGCCAATCCGATGATCGCGCTCGCGGTGGAGCTCGCCACTGAGCTGATCGAATTTCCCAGGCATCTGTCGCAGCACGTCGGCGGCTATGTGCTGACCCAGGATCGGCTCGACAGTTACGTGCCGGTCGGCAACGCCGCGATGGCGGACCGCACCTTCATCGAATGGGACAAGGACGATATCGACACGCTGAAGATGATGAAGGTCGACGTGCTGGCGCTCGGCATGCTGACCTGCATCCGCAAATGCTTCGACCTGATTGACGCGCACAAGCGCGAGCGCTGGACGCTCGCCAGCATTCCGCGAAAGGTGCCGGAAGTTTACGACATGCTGTGCCGCGGCGAGTCGCTCGGCGTGTTCCAGGTCGAGAGCCGCGCGCAGATGAACATGCTGCCGCGGCTGCGCCCGCGCAAATTCTACGACCTCGTCATCGAAGTCGCGATCGTGCGGCCCGGCCCGATCCAGGGCGACATGGTGCATCCCTATCTGCGTCGGCGGAATAATCAGGAGAAAGTCTCCTATCCGTCGCCATCGCCGCAGCACGGCGACAAGGACGAACTCCGCAAGGTGCTGCACAAGACGCTCGGCGTGCCGCTGTTTCAGGAACAGGCGATGCGCATCGCCATCGAAGCGGCGAAGTTCACGCCCGAACAGGCCAACGGCCTGCGCCGCGCGATGGCGACGTTCCGCAATGTCGGCACCATCGGCAAGTTCGAATCGATGATGGTCGAGAACATGGTGGCGCGCGGCTACGAGCGCGCGTTTGCGCAAAACTGTTTCGAGCAGATCAAGGGCTTCGGCTCTTACGGCTTTCCCGAGAGCCATGCCGCGAGCTTCGCGCAGCTGGTCTATGCGTCGTCATGGCTCAAGCATGTCCATCCCGACGCGTTCTGTTGCGCGCTCTTGAACTCGCAGCCGATGGGATTCTACGCGCCGGCGCAGATCGTCGGCGATGCGCGAAGTAATGGCGTCGAAGTGCGGCCGGTCGACGTGTCGTTCAGCGCAGGTCAGTGCACGCTGGAGGAGCGCTGCGGCAAGCATCACGCGGTGCGGCTCGGCTTCCGGATGATCGACGCTTTCCGCTGGGCCGATCTGGACGAGGAGCGGGTGCGGCTCGAAGCCGGCGAGGCACCGAGAGACGACTGGGCGGCACGCATCGTCGCGGCGCGGGCGAGGGGGGCGTTCACGTCGCTGGAGCAGTTTGCGCGCATCACCGCGCTGCCGAAGCGCGCGCTGATCCTGCTCGCTGATGCCGACGCGTTCCGCTCGCTCGGGCTCGATCGTCGCGCCGCGCTGTGGGCGGTGCGGCGGCTGCCCGACGATGTGCCGCTGCCGTTGTTCGAAGCCGCGCACGCGCGCGAGCAGGAGGACGAGCGCGCCGCGCCGCTGCCGACGATGCCGATGGCCGAGCACGTCGTCGCCGATTATCAGACGGTGCGGTTGTCGCTGAAGGGGCATCCGATGGAATTCCTTCGCGCGTTGTTCGCGGCCGAGCGGGTGGTGACGTGTAGTAA
>NZ_QTKI01000411.1:0-4220 GCF_010820945.1 Rhodopseudomonas sp. BR0C11 | reverse complement strand
TTCGGGGGGCTTCAGCGGCGGGCGGTCTTCCGGCCAGGGGCCAACGATCTGCGCGCCGATCGGCAGGCCGTCGTCCGACATCGCGATCGGCAGCGCTGTTGACGGCAGGCCGGGCAGGGTGGCAATGCCGGGCCACACCAGTTGGTCGACGTAAGGATGCTGCTTGCCGTCGATCTTGATGCGGCGCTCTTCCTGCGGCTCGTGGTGATCGTGCGGGTACGCTGGAGTCGGCATCACCGGGCAGATCACCGCATCGAACGATTTGAACAGCTCGCGCCATTGCGCGCGCAGGCCGGTGCGGCGGCTGTCGGCGGCGACCCAGTCGCGGTGGCTGAGCACGATGCCGCGCAGCCGCTCGGCGGCGAGGCCGTCGTCGCTGGCGCTGAGCTGGGCCGCCATCGCCTGCGCGCCGGCGTAGAGGTCGGGCGGGAAGCCGGCGGCGAGGAACGACAGCAGCATCCGCATGTAGACCCGCGACGTCTCGGCAAGATCGGGCAGCAGCGGCGAGGAACGGGTGACGCTGACTCCGGCCTTGGTCAGGCCGTCCGCCAAAGTTTGCAATGCGCCGTGCACCGCAGCGCCCGTCGGCAGCAGCGGATGGGTATCCAGCAGCAGCACGCGGAAGTCCTTCAGCGTTGTGTGCCGTGCTGGCGGAAGATCGAGCCGGTACGCGATCCCGTCGAAGATCGGGTCTGTGCCGGCGATGACGTCGAGCAGCAGCGCCAGATCGGCGGCCGAGCGCGCCATCGGGCCGATCACCGACAGATCGCGATTGGACGGCAGCGGCGGAAACGGCGGCGGCGTATGGCCGCGCGCCGGGCACAGGCCGAAGGTCGGCTTGTGGGCATAGACGCCGCAGTAATGTGCCGGCACCCGCAGCGAGCCGCCGATATCCGAGCCGAGCGACAGCGCGCCGAAGCCGGCCGCGAGCGCGGCGGAGGAGCCGCCGGACGATCCGCCCGGCGTGCGGCCGAGATCATACGGATTGCCGGTGGTGCCGTAGATCTCGTTGTAGCTTTGCCAATCGCCAAGCGCGACCGGCACGTTGGTTTTGCCGAGGACCACGCCGCCTGCGGCTTTCACCCGTTCGACCGCCAGCGCATCGGCGGCGGCGACGAAGTTCTTGTGCTCGACGAAGCCCCAGGTGGTCGGCAGGCCGGCGACGTTGAAGCTCTCCTTGACGGTCATCGGAATGCCGAGCAGCGGCTCGCGTCCGCCGCGCGACAGCGCCAGATCGGCCGCCCGTGCGCTCTGCAGGGCGCGGTCGAAGTCGCGGACGCACACCGCGTTGACCTTGTCGTCGTGCCGCTCGATCCGCCCGATCGCATCCTGCGCAAGTTCGACGGCGGAAACCTGCTTGGCTCTCAGAGCGGCGGAAAGATCGGTGACGGTCGCAAAGCTCCAGGATGAGGCGGACAAGGCGTGCAACTCCGTAGGCTGGTGATTAGTACGCTGACGTGGCGCAGCACTATACGCCAATAGTTTTCAATGGCGACAATTTTCCCGACAGGCAAGGATGCTGACGGGGAGCTGACAGAGAGGGTCTTTGTGAGCACAATTTCCTGTGATGAAAAATTAGTTTGATCGGCGTCAACGGATTCGGATACTAACAAGTGATCTAATTACCAAGTATGCGGTTATGGGTTCATTTAGTAATCCAGGCCGTGTCGACGACGGCGCGAAATTTGTTGTTGCTAATTATTCCTATCGAGCTGGCGCCGCTCGTCCAATAACAATCTTGCATCCCAAAAGAGCTGAACATTGATCGGGAGGAAACCGTGACAAAAACAACGCGTGACGTGTGTCTAGTGGAATTGTCGCGCCGCAACATGCTTCGGGTTGCGGCGGGAGCGGCTGGGGCGGTCGCGATTGTGGGGCTCGCTGCCAGCGAAGCACTTGCTTCGGACAAGATGGCCAAGTCTGCGGCGCAGTATCAAGCCTCGCCGCACAGCGGGCAGTCTTGCGGAAAGTGTCAGAACTACGTTGCGGCTTCCAGTAGCTGCAAGGTCGTTGACGGCCCTGTAAGTGCGAACGGCTGGTGCTCGCTGTTCGTCACGAAAGGCTGATCTGTTTGTTGTGCCGAGCGTGCTTGGCAAAAGGCGTTGCGCATCGAGCGGACGCAGCCGCGTTGGCTGCGTCCGGATTTGAACAGAATTGATTGTTTGGGGACGGGCTTTGAGCAGATTTAGCGATCGAGCGACACAATTCCTTGGCGGTATGGTTGCCTTTGCCGGCGGCGCGGTCATCACCGGTGTAACGTTGGTGGTCACCCCGCCGACGGCGCAAGCGCTGCCGATCTTTCGCCCGTCAGACCGGTCAACCCTGTGGTAACTGCCACACCGATGTTCTCGGTCTCACGCCATTCGGCCGTCGCTTCAAGCTCGGCGGCTACACGCTCGGCGGCGGGCCATTCCGCAAGACGCTGTTTCCGATCCCGCCTTCCGGCAAGGTGTTTCCGACGGCGGATGAACTCAAGTCGGTCCTTGTGCCGGGGACAGCATCTCAGGATGCTGTCGCCCAGCTTCGCTCTTATGCCCAGCAAACAACGTCCGATGCGAAGTTGGCCAAGCCGGCCGCAACGCCAGAGCAGGCGATCACCGATGCGTTCGCGGCGGTGCAGAAGCCGGAGGAGGAGCCCGGCTGGTTTCCGCCGTTGGCCGTGATGCTGCTCGGCGGCTACACCCACACACAAGCGCCAGATCCGAACTGGACGCCCGGCGTCAATCACTGGAACGCCAACGACAATACCGGTCTGGCGCAGGCGAGCCTGTTCGGCGGCGGTGCCATGAGCGACAATGTCGGCGTGTTCGCGCAGCTGACTTACAGTTTCCCGGCGATCGCCGATGCGTCGGGCAAGTGGGGTTGGGACAATGTCGATGTCCGCTATGCGCAGTCAGGCCAGATCGGTGGCGTCGATGTGCTATTCGGTATCACCGCGCACAACAATCCAACCGTGCAGGATGTGTGGAATACCGCGCCGGCCTGGACGCATCCGTACTTCACGACTCAGCTCGGCTTCACCGGCCCGGCGACGTCGACGGTGATCGACGGCGCGTATTCGCAACGCGTTGCCGGCCTCGGCGGCTATCTGTTCATCAATGATCAGCTCTATCTCGAGGTCACCGGCTACAAGACCCTCGGCGTCGTGGCGCAGACCCGGCTCGGCGCCGATCCGCTCGCCAGTCTCGGCCAGATCGCCGGCGTCGCCCCTTATGGCCGCCTTGCCTGGGAACAGCGGTTCGGGGACCACAATCTGATGGTCGGCGGCTTCGCTAGCCGGTTCGAGATCGCTCCCTGGTCGGTGAGCGGCGTCCCTGTGCCGCTCGACACCACCGGCAATCTCGCCGACGTGCCATATGGAGCCACCAACAAGTACACCGACTTCGGTTTCGACACGCAGTATCAGTATCGCGGCGACAATTATTGGGTGATCTTGAAGGGCGCGTATATCCGCGAGGAGCAGCGCTATGATGCCGGCTATATCGGCGGGATCGTTCCGGCGAACCTGAGCAACTCGCTGAACACCTTGCGGGCCAGCTCGACCGTCGCGATCGGTAACGACAATCGGGTGGTTGCGACCGGCCAGTATTTCCGGACCTGGGGATCGCCCGACGCCAATCTTTACCAGGGAAATCAGGACAGCGTGCCGGACACCACAGGCTTCATGGCGGAGCTTGCCTACCTGCCGTTCGGCTCGAGCCGTGCGCCGTACTGGCCCTGGTTCAACACCCGCATCGGCCTGCAGTATTTTTACTACACCAAATACAGCGGCGACACCGTCACGTCGCACGACAAGAACACCTTCATCGTCTATTCGACGATTTTGTTCTGAGGGTGCGCTGGTCGGGACACTGACCGGCTACCGGTTACTTGCATCGGGTTGGCGCGCCATCTGGGCTGGATGGCGCGTCGGGTAGAGTCTCCCTTGACTGAAGCTCCGGCGGTTCCGGGGCTTCCTTTGTTTTTGGTGGCCGTCATCTTGGTGCGGCGCGTAGCAAGTGTGGCGGGGTGCCCAGATCCGCTGCCAGAGCTTCATCTGAAGGATATAAAGTCGAAGCGGCCTAGCCGCCCCGGAAATCCTGCGGCGTGAAGCCGATGTCGAGGATGCGCCATTCGCGGTACTTGTCGGCCGGCAGCATGGTGTAGGGCTGGCACGCTTCGAGGGCGGCGATGGCGCCCTTCATCAGCGCTGGGCCTTTGGCCGAGGCGCTGGCCTCGAT
>NZ_QTKI01000410.1:0-4221 GCF_010820945.1 Rhodopseudomonas sp. BR0C11 | reverse complement strand
TGGTTGGCAAGTGTCCCGGCGAGCTGCGGCGCGGTCGAGAAATGAATGAAGCCGTCGCGGGCGTCGTCGGCGCTGCCGCCGTAGCGGCCGGCCTGTTCGGCGCCGCGCCAGGCCGCCGCGTCACAGATCTTATAAATCGTGCGCAAGGGCGCGAATTCCCGTCGTTGCGGCTGGTTGTTGGGTCGGGCGGCAATCGGGCCCGCAACTCCCCGGGCAACCGAAACATCCGCTCAAACAATAAGTTGCGCACGTCGGAAGGGCAAAGCCGAATCCGGCATAGCGGATCCGCACACCCTCGGTTGCCCGGACGATCCCGGACCTGTGCGGGCGACCGTATCGGCCGTCCTGAGGCTTCGCAAGAGCTTGCGGTTTTGTCGCCGGACGGGATTGCATAACGCCTTTAATTAAGGCAATAATTCCTAGTCGTAAGTCCGTTTCTCGCGCCGGATCCGACGGCGCGTCCGGGGTGCCTTCCGATGCAAATGCTGACGCATGATCAGATCTGGACTGCGCTCGACCGGCTGGCCGAACGCGCCGGCCTCTCCCCCTCGGGACTCGCGAAGAAATCCGGCCTCGACCCAACGACGTTCAACAAATCGAAGCGCATCACCAATGACGGCCGCGAGCGCTGGCCTTCGACCGAATCAGTCGCCAAGGCGCTGCAGGCCACCAACACCGCGATCGATACGTTCGTGCAACTGATTCACGATCGGCCGCGGGTGGTGCAGTCGGTCCCGTTGCTCGGCCTCGCTCAGGCCGGCTCCGGCGGTTATTTCGACGATGGCGGCTTCCCGGTCGGCAAGGGCTGGGACGAAGTCGGGCTGCCGTCGATCACCGACGAGCACGCTTACGCGCTGGAAATCTCCGGCGATTCGATGAAGCCCGCGTATCGCAGCGGCGACATCGTGGTGGTATCGCCGAGCGCCACCGTGCATCGCGGCGACCGCGTGGTGGTCAAAACCACCAAAGGTGAAGTGATGGTGAAGGAGTTGAAGCGGCGCACCGCCAAGGTGGTCGAACTGGCTTCTCTCAATCCCAGCCATCCCGACCGGACTCTGGCACCGTCAGAGATCGAATGGATCGGCCGAATCGTCTGGGCCAGTCAGTAATCAGAAAGCGTCGTTCATTCGTCCCACTTCCCTTTGCTCCGTCGTCAGGCAATGCTAGTTCCCGCGCATCAACCCGGGAGACGTCGATGGACCGTCGCAATATCCTGAAGGCCTTTGCTGGCCTCGCTCTATGTCCGCTTTGCGCCACCGCCGGCGCTGCCGCCGAAGGCGCCCACCATTGGGGCTATGAGGGTGAAGGCGGCCCGGCCAAGTGGGGCGAGCTCGATCCCGCCAACCAGATCTGCTCGATCGGGGTGCAGCAATCGCCGGTCGATATCCGCTCGACCGTCAGTGCCAATCTGTTTCCGCTGCAGGTGCAGTGGGCCGATACGGCCGATACCATCATCAACAACGGTCATACCATCCAGCTCAACGTCGCCGAAGGCTCGACGCTCAAGCTCGGCGGCGCGACTTTCAAGCTGGTGCAATTCCACTTCCACCGTCCCAGCGAGCATCAGATCGACGGCAAGTCGTTCCCGATGGAAGTGCACTTCGTCCACCGCATGGACTCCGGCACGCTCGGCGTGGTCGGCGTGCTGATGCAGGAAGGCGCCGCCAACGCGGCGTTCGCCAAGATCGTCGCGACCATGCCGCAGAGCGAAGGTCCGGCAGTGAAGGCCGATGCTGGGATCAATCCGAACGCGCTGCTGCCGGCCAAGCTCGGTTACTACCGCTATGAAGGGTCGCTGACGACGCCGCCGTGCTCTGAGGTCGTCGACTGGATGGTGCTGACCGATCCGATCACCGTCGCGGCCGAGGACGTTGCGGCGTTCGCCAAGCTGTATCCGATGAACGCGCGCCCGGTGCAGAAGGACAACCGCCGCTTCGTGCTGCAGTCCAACTAAGCGGCACACACTCTCAACGACGAAGGCCTGACGCGGACGCCGCGTCAGGCCTTTTCGTTTTCACAGAAGAGATATCGGACTAACGCTCAGCCGCCGGTATTGGGCGTCGCGTCGGCGACCGGCACCAGCGGCACGTCCGCGACCAACGACGAAGTCATCGACGGCACCTGGGCGCCATTGGTCGCCTTGATCACCGCCTGCCGCGCCTTGGCGAAAGCGGCTTCCGCGCTTGCCGGCGACGACAGCGAACCGATCAGCTCCCCAACCACCATGCTGTTGGGAGCGTCATTGTCGTCCGCCACCTGCCCCGGCGTCGCCGACGACAGCACCAGCGCATTGGCCGGCGTCTGGATCGGCGCCAGCCCGTGCGAATAGGCGCGGAAGCGGCGCTCATAGGGATTGCGGCGTGACGCGTCGAGCACCGCCAGATTGGTGTGAGCGCCGGCGGCCTTGATCTCCGCCAGCACCTGCTCGACACTGACGCCGCTGCGGCGCACGTCGGCTTCGGTCCAGATCTTGGCGTCGACCGGAATCATGTAGTTGTCGCGGCCGGACTGAATTCCGTAGCCGCCGAAGAACAGCATCACGGTCGCGTCCTTAGCCGCGCGGGCCTTGATCCGCGCGACCGCGCGCAGGATGTCGTCGCGGCTGGCGTCCTCGATCATGTCGACGTCGTAGCCTTCATGGCGCAGCGAGGCGCTGAGCAAACGGGCATCGTTGATCGGCTGCAGCAGCGGCGAAGCGGCATCGGGGTAATGGGCATTGCCGATGACCAGGGCCAACCGCGACGAGGTCGCCTTCGCGTCGACGGCCGTCGGGGCTGCGGCACGCGCCGTATCGACCGGGCGCTTGTACAGCGCCGCATGCGCGCCGATCGCCAGCGACACCACGGCCACCAAGGCAGCAGCAACCGTGAGGGTCCGCCGGGAAAAGCGATGCAGCCGGTTTGCCATCGTCAAATCGTCCTTATCGGCGCGCGCAGGCATTCGTCGCGTCGCTGCCGTTCAGGTTCATGGATGAGCGGATCATTTGCGTATGAATTGCGCTCAATTTGCGGCGTCGCACAATAACAATCCCTTAAACAGTTCAGGACGTTCAGGCAAGCGAGCAGGACTACGGAGCGTCGAACCGGCCGACGGCGACGGTGTTCCGGTTCCGGTGATCTTGGCCGGGCGACGGCCGATCGAGATTTGATCCGTTCAGACGGGACAAAAGCCTCGGGAGCGCTCGCGAATTCTTGGCTGATCTTGCTGCGACAAAAATCATCTTGGGCAGGCGCCGCAATCTGTCCTACGCCTCGCGCCATCCGACGAGAGCCAGCCGGGCGACGGCCGCGGGTTTGTATTCCCGGTCCGTCCATGCGATTCCTCGTCGGCTCGAACGTGTCAGAGCGCGCGGAAGACGATCATGGATGTGCTGAAGATGGCCGGCGCGGCGTACCGCGCGCTGACCGCCCGGAAACAAGCGCCGACGCTGTACGACCTGTGCGATCCGGTGTTCCTCGGTCACAAGCACGGCGATCCGCACATCTCCAAATTCTACAAGACTGCACTCGCCAACCCGGCGCTGCGGCCGCTGCTGCGCAAGGCCGGTCTGCCGGAGCTGCACGACCCGGTGCGGTTTCGCGCCGTTCGCGACGCCCTGATCAGCGCCCGCGACGATGCCGAGCCGGATTGGGCTGCGATCGGCGCGCCGATCGCCGAGTTGATCGACACCGTCCGGCTGGAGCACCCGCGTCCGCCGAGCTGGGTGGCGCCCGCGCAAACGCCGCGGCTCGCCGACATCGACAGCGCGATCCGCGCCTGCGGCGATCATTTGCTGCAATCCTGGAGCCGCAACGGCTTCCTGCCGGCCTATGCGTCGTTCAACCTGATCGGCGACGCGGATCTCGACGGCAGCGCCTTCCTCGCAGCGCTGAACGGGCTGAATTCGCGCAGCTACAAGAATTCGACGCTACTGTTCAATCTGGCGCGGGTGTTCATCGCCCGATCGCCGGCAGAAGGCGTGATCAATCCGCGCTGGCGCGGGATCGCCGAGCCGATGTGGTCACCGGTGCAGATCCGGCATCGCTCAGCCTATTACGATGCGTTCTACATCGAGGCACTGCTCGGATTCATCGATTCCGGCCTCGGTACGCCCGACGACACCCGCTCGGCGCGGCGGATGATCGCCGACATGACCGAGTTTTGCCTCAAGACTAGCCGCGAGCGAGTCCGCACGGCCGAGGGCGAACCGTTCGAAGCCATCACCGCGCTGGCCCCGCCGCC
>NZ_QTKI01000409.1:0-4226 GCF_010820945.1 Rhodopseudomonas sp. BR0C11 | reverse complement strand
GACGTTCCGTTCACAACCCTTTCGTTCGCCTCTGACCGTGATCGTGCTCGGAGCCGCCGCGCTTCTCGCCGTTGCAACGCCGGCCGCCGCACAACAACTGCAGGTCTTCCGCGAACAGGACATCACCGAACTGCGGCTCGGCCAGAAGATCCTGGTCGACGATGGCTCCTGCCCCAATGGTCAGATCAAGGAAGTCACGGGATCGACGCTGTCGGCCTCGGGCGTCGTGGCGACGGTCAAGTGCATCCCGCGCGTGCGGCGGTGACTGGCTCACGTCCGGAAGGCAGATTTGTTAGTCGGCCGGATCGAACATGCACTGCAGGGCAGGCTTGGCGATCAGCGTGAAGGTGGCGCTGATCTGCGACTGCTTGGTCTGCGGCACCCATTCGTTGTCGATGGTCGGCACGCCACTCTCGCGGATGCCGCGCAGCAGCGCCTGACGCAGGTCGCTATCGGACACTTTGGCGGCGGCGTGATCGTGCAGGCAGCCGCAAACAGAGTCGGGATGCGCCCACCGACCGGTCATGTGCGCGGTGCACTGGCGGATGAACTCCATCCGAGCATCCTGAGCACCAAATAGGGACCGGGTCTGTGTATGGGTCTGCGCCTGCGCCGCATGGCCGATCATCAGGCCGAAACCGACCGCCAGCGCAGCCATCCGAAACATCGTCACCAATTCCGACTCCATTCGGCGAGGTCGCCGCCGCGCCAGACTGCGCCATCCCGGACCGCAGCAACTTCCGCGACAGGGGTGCCGAGATAGGCGAAGGTCCCGGCGCCCGGCAGCCGTCCTTCCGATGAGCCGGCGGATGAAGCACCGCTGGCCACCAAAGCGAGGGCAAGGAACAGGCTCCAGCTCCGCATCCGAGATCTCCTGCCGGTCGTCAGCCGGCCCGCCGCCGCTGCCGTTGATCAGTTGATAACCACGCTGTGTTTCCAGACCGCTGCAAGCGCGCAGCCGAATGGTTTCGTCCCACCCGCGAATTGTTTCGTCGGACCGTCCTCGACGAAACATTGCGGAAAAAACCATCGGGATTTCAGTGCGCTCTGGTTTGGCCCAAGACGCGGCCATGCACGACTAAAGTTGCTGACGCTGATCCATCCGGTGGGCGGCGGTGACATCACCACGTCATCAACCGACGCTTAGTAGGGCGTGCATCCCGTTACACGCAGCGGCCTGAAAACGAGGGATCCACCCACCCTCTGTTACCAACTTTGGCTGCTGGATAGTTGAGGCTGGTAATTTCTTTGGATCGGCTCTACAAATGATTAGTTGCGGAGCTTGGCGTGATCCAGCTTTGAGCCGCGCTGTGACGTCGGGTGCAGATCATTGCGGTGCATTACACCGCTGCCGTGGCAGAGACCTGGACGTTGGAGATCCAAATATTAACGGATCTCGCCCCTCGCCGCGCCGGCTGATCCGGTTTGCGTCACGAAAGCCCGCTTCGGTTCGGACCACGCGTCGCTTGGCGACGTGCGGCAACGATTCCGGCTCGGCCGCGTTCATACATGATGGAGGAAACAAAAATGGCCAGTAATGCGCTCGGCGACGGCACTGGCAGCGACCGTCCCACAGAACGGCGCCATTCCACCCGCCCGGAGGCTCTGCACACTGAGCTGCTCCGTAACGGCCGCCGAGGCGTCGCGACATCGGGGGAGATGGCGCTGCAGGGACCGTTCGGCCATTCCGCCACACAAGGCATGCCGCAACGCCTCGTGCGTCTCATCGGCTACTGCGCGCCGGCCCGCTCGGCCGCGGCGCAACCGCTCTCGACTGAGCGGGAGTCAGCCTGAATTCCAAGTGCCGTGAATTTCGACGTGCCAAAATGACACGTCGGCGCTTCGCTGCTCTCCGCAGCCGAAGCGCCGACGCCTTGATCGTTACTTGAAGAAGTCCCCGCACTTCTCGATTGTCGCGTCCGCGCCCCACGGCATCACCGGCACCGATGACGTCGAGTTCTTCGGCGAGCCCTCGATCAGCTTGTCCGAGTACACCATGTAAACCAGCACGTTCCGCTTGGCGTCGCAGCCGCGGACGATCTGCATCCGCTTGAAGAACATCGAGCGGCGCTGGCTGAACATGTCGTCGCCCTGATCGAGCTTCTTGGTGAAGTGGATCGGTCCGACCTGCCGGCATGCCAGCGAAATGTCGGAGACTTCCTCGGCCAAACCGAGCCAGCCCTTGAAGCCACCACGCTCCGGTACCGTGAAGTGGCAAGCGACGCCTTTGATCTCCGGATCGTCGATGCCGTACACGGCGAGCTTGTCGTTGGGGCTCAGCAGTTTGAACACCGTCGAGCGTCGGAAGATCAAATCCGGATCGTCGGCGGCCACGGCAGCGGTGGAGGCGCCCGTCACGGCCAGCGCGAGCAGCGCCAGGGTCGCGGATTTGAAGCGGGAGAGGCGAAACTGAGAGGCACGCCGGTTCATCGAATTCTCCATAGAAACGGTTGTGTGCATTTGGTGAGCACGTTGCCGGTTTGAAAGGTGCAACTCCTGCCCGCCGCCGCGTTTAACCTCCGGTGAAGCTTTTTTGTTACGGTCGAACAGATTGCGCGACAGTTCGCCACGAAGGCGAACGCGTCTCGCGCCAGAGACACTAATCTAAAATCCTGCTGGCAAGATTCGGGGAAGAACTGCGTGCGCGTCTTTCAATGCGAAGCCGATTTCACCGACGAGCGTTACTCCCGCACCAGCAAGCGCACCGGTGCTGGGAGATTGACCATTTCGCAGGCCACGATCGCCGCAGGCATCATGGCCACTGCGATGGCGGCCACGCCCGTGCAAGCCTCGCCCGCTTGGTTCTGGTCGGACGAAGTGCCGATTTACGACGAGCCGCCGCCGGCCGCGCCGAAGCGGCATTATCAGCATCCGCGCAAGCGGCTTCAGCTCGACCACAAGGCTGAAAAGCAGATCGAAAAGCAGGCGACCAAGCCGCAAGGGCCGGTGGTGATCGCGGTTTCGATCGAGCAGCAAAAGCTTCGGGTGTACGACGCCAACGGCCTGTTTGCCGAGACGCCGGTGTCGACCGGGATGCGTGGGCACTCGACCCCGATGGGCGTGTTCAGCGTCATCCAGAAGAGCAAATATCACCGCTCGAATATCTACAGCGGCGCCCCGATGCCCTACATGCAGCGCATCACCTGGTCGGGGATCGCACTGCATGCTGGCGCCCTCCCCGGTTACCCGGCTTCGCATGGCTGCATCCGGATGCCGATGACATTCGCGGTGAAAATGTGGGGCTGGACCCGGATGGGTGCCCGCGTGATCGTCGCCCCCGGCGACGTGACGCCGGTGAGCTTTGCTCATCCGCTGCTCGCCACCAAGAAGGTCGCGCCGGATCCCGAGCCGATGATGTCGGATTCGCCGAAGCCGGCGACCACGACCAAATCCGACAAGGCGGCCGTCAATGACCAACCGGCGGAGCCCACGCTTGTCGCCGACGAGCTGCGGCGTGGCCTCGCGCTCGGCAGCGACAAGCCATCGGCCTCGCCGGTCCGGACCGCGGATGCGGCCGCGGCGACGGTGACGCTGACCGATGCCTCATCGAGCAAAGCGCCTGAGACCACCGACACCGCTCCCGCGACAACCGGGACCGTCGATCCCGCCAAGGCTGCCAAGGCTCAGGACAAGCCAGTCGACACCAAGCCTGCTGACGCCAACCCTGCCGACGCCAAGGCGCTTGCGGCCGCCGAGGCCACCCCGGCTACCGACCAGCCCAAGGCGTCCGCTGCAACGAGCGACGACAAAGCCGCGACCTCGTCCGGCGCCAAGGACCAGTCGCACGCGCCGACGAGCGATGAGCACACCGCCGCCGCCCCGACGCTGCCTGCGCCGAATCCGAAGGAGCAGATTGCGGCCTTCGTCAGCGGCAAGGATGGCAAGCTGTATGTCCGGCAGAACCAGACGCCGCTGTTCGACGTGCCGGTGACGATTGCCGCCAGCGGCAATTATCTCGCCGGCACGATCTGGCCGCCGCTGGTCAATTGGGGCAGCGCCAGCATCGGCTGGCGGGCCACTCATCTGGCGATCGGCGGGTTCTGTGTCGTCGCGATGACCCTGATGGTGCTGATCCTGCGCGCCAGGATGCGCGGCCACGCCGCTGCCAGCCACGCCGCAGCGCCGCCGCCGAAGATCGATCTGCAGCTTCCTACCAACACGCTCACGGTGCTGCTGAGCGTCGCCAGTATCGCCTGCTGCGTGGCGATGGCGATGCCGCAGGTCCC
>NZ_QTKI01000041.1:0-19534 GCF_010820945.1 Rhodopseudomonas sp. BR0C11 | reverse complement strand
GCCTTACGGCGGTCACCGAAGCCCGGCGCCTTGACGGCCGCGACCTTGAGGCCGCCACGCAGACGGTTGACGACGAGGGTGGCGAGGGCTTCGCCTTCGACGTCTTCCGCGACGATCACCAGCGGCTTGCCGGTCTGCACCACGGCTTCCAGCAGCGGCAGCAGCTCGTTGAGGTTGGAGAGCTTCTTCTCGTTGATCAGGATGTAGGCGTCGTCGAACTCGACGCGCATCTTGTCGGCGTTGGTGACGAAGTAGGGCGAGATGTAGCCGCGGTCGAACTGCATGCCCTCGACGACGTCGAGTTCGGTCTCAAGCGACTTGGCTTCCTCGACGGTGATGACACCCTCGTTGCCGACCTTCTTCATCGCGTCGGCGAGGAACTTGCCGATCTCCGAGTCGCCGTTGGCCGAGATGGTGCCGACCTGGGCGATCTCGTCGTTCGAGGTGACCTTCTTGGAATTCTTGACGAGGTCAGCGACGACGGCTTCCACCGCGAGGTCGATACCGCGCTTCAGATCCATCGGGTTCATGCCGGCGGCAACCGCCTTGGCGCCTTCGCGGACGATCGCCTGGGCCAGCACGGTCGCGGTGGTGGTGCCGTCACCGGCGGCGTCGGCAGACTTCGAGGCGACTTCGCGCACCATCTGCGCGCCCATGTTCTCGAACTTGTCGTCGAGCTCGATGTCCTTGGCGACGGTGACGCCGTCCTTGGTGATACGCGGCGCGCCGAACGACTTGTCGAGGACGACGTTGCGGCCCTTCGGACCCAGCGTGACCTTCACGGCGTTGGCGAGAATGTCCACGCCGCGCAGCATGCGGTCGCGGGCGTCGACGCCGAATTTGACTTCTTTAGCGGACATAAGAGGTTTCCCTTGGGTTGGATCGTTGTCTCCTCATCCTGAGGAGCGGACCGCAGGTCCGCATCTCGAAGGATGAGCGGTCTCAGCGTGTGGAGCTCACCCTTCGAGACGCGCCTTGCAGGCGCTCCTCAGGGTGAGGAACCTCCAAAGGCTCAGGCGGCCTTCTTCTTGGCGCCGGCGTCGGTGATGACGCCCATGATGTCGCTTTCCTTCATGATCAGCAGCTCTTTGCCGTCGATCTTGACCTCGGTGCCGCTCCACTTGCCGAACAGCACGCGGTCACCGACCTTGAGGTCGATCGGGATCAGCTTGCCGGCTTCGTCGCGGCCACCCGGGCCGACGGCGACGACTTCGCCCTGCGAGGGCTTTTCCTTGGCCGTGTCAGGAATGATGATACCGCCGGCGGTCTTCTCTTCGGCGTCGATGCGCTTGACCACGACGCGGTCGTGAAGCGGACGGAAGTTCATGCAAGTCCTCCTAAGTTTCTGAACTTGTTTCAGAAATCGAAATATTGGCAGTCGCGGACATTGAGTGCCAGCGCGACACCGACGAGATAGTCGAGGGGTTTTCAGGAGACAAGGTCTGCGCGCGAAATTTTTAGCACTCGCGCGGAACATCTGCCAAACACCGTGAACGACGCTGCGGCGACAATCAAGCCCCGACTATCCCGTGGCCCTTGGCGCCCCTGTTAGCACTTGTATTAAGTCGCTGCTAAGGCTGCATTTTTCCGCATTTGCCGTCGATTTTTGACTTGAGATGCCCAGTCCAGATGCGTCACATTTTCAGGTGCGCGGGATGGGCAAGTGAAGACCGGAGCCCAGCACCGCGGGGACAGCAGAAGGAAGGACGGCATTCCCAGGCAATCCCGGTCGCGAACTGTTGCGGAATGCTGGTTCGGGAAGGAGGATTTATGGTCGAACGAGGTGCAGTTTCTGAAGACTTCAGGAAGCAGGTGCTCGGCTACGGTCTGACGACCGCCGAAATTCTCTATCGCCGCCCCGACCGGCAGTGGCTGCTGCAGAGCTACACGTGGCAGGACTACGACTTGGCGCCCGATTTCCCCGCCCTGAACGACTTTCTCAGTTTTTGGAAAGCGAAGCTCGAAGGGCCGCTGTTCGCCGTCACCGTCGCGCATTCCAAGCTGATCAAGCCGGCCGAGCTACGCGCCGTCGACGGTGTCTTCAGACTGCACTGACTTCGTTATTGCCGGTCGGCGGTCCCTTCGTCGGCCGGCAGCGGATAGGGCGACCATTGCCGCGCGCCGCGGTCGTAGCGGCAGAGCGGCACGTTGAGGTTTGTCGTGGTGATCCAGAGGCGCACGGCGTCGTCGTAGCCGATCGTCGGGTCATTGAGCCGCCAGCCTGGAGGGGCCCAGCCAGAGTCGCCGTTCAGCGTCGGCAGCCGTAGCTTGGCGGAGATCCACATCGCATCCAATTGCTTGCCGTCGAACGCCGTGCCGCCATCGACGACGAATACGCCGCACTGCGGCGGGGCGGCCGGTACAGCGGCGAGCTGGGCCAGCTCATCGCGACGTGCCAGCCCGGCAGGCTGAAGATTGATCTGTTCGATCAGGCACAGTGCCACGATGATGGCGGCGATCAGCTTGCGCCGGATTCCGCGGTCCGGTGATGCAGCGTCCAGCCAATACTGCAGCAGCACCATCAGGCCGGCCACCACCCAGAGATTGACCACTAACTGGATGCGATCGCCGGCGCGGATTGCGACCGCTCCCGGCAACAGGTGATAGGGCAGCCAGAAGGCGCTGAACGTGCCAATCCGCAGCGTTGCAATCCAGGACAATCCCCACACCGCGACGCAACTGGTCGCGAACAGGAGTTGCCAAGGGAGCGGGCGGGCAGATGCCGTGCGGCGCAGCCGCAACAACAGAAGGATGAGCGCCGCAGTCATCAGCGGCGTGACCGCCAATGCGCGCTCGTGCTGGGTATCGCCGATCAGCCGCTCGACGACAGGGCCCCAGACCATATTGCGAATGCCGACATTGATCAGGTCGGTCGGAAACGGCGCGAAGCTGACATAGTCGCGGAACGATCGGCCAGCCTGCTGTTGCAGGGCCGGCAAATAGATCGTCAGCACCGGTATCGCCCCGATCGCGAAGCCGGCGAGTGCCGCGCCGACGAGCATTACGCAGGAGCGAGGATGTTGTTGCAGCAGCGCGAGCGTCTCCGGACCGCGAAAGACCGCAACCGTGCCGAGCCCGAACAGCACCGTGAGCGCGAACAGCCATGCGACATAAAACGAGGTTGCGAACAGCAGCCCGTAGGCAGCGCCGAACCCTGCGGCGCGTAGCAACGACCATCCGGTCGGGCGCGGAAACTCCTCGATCGTCCACAGCGCCAGCAGCACAAGGCAGGGGACGTAGTAGAGTGCGAAGAAGTTCGGATGCGCCTCAGCCGTCTTGAACATCAGATTGCTGGGAAAGGTGATGAGCACCGCCGCACAGATCGCCAGCGCTGGGCTGAGCCGCAGATAACGACGACCGATTACCAGGGTCGAAGCAAAGCAGCACAGCGATAAGATGATGGCGAGGATCTGCGAGGCCAGAAACGGATCGAGCCCGAGTCCGCGTAGCGCCGAATAGGGCAGCGCATCGAGCAGAAACGCATCGGTGTAGCCGAGGACGTTCTTCTGCGGAAAGTAGAAGGCCGGCGACAGCAGCTCGGCTTGGCCTTGCAGCGATGCGAACAGATGTTCGTGCAAATATGCGATCAGCCGGCCGTCACCGCCGTTGCCGAACACCATGGCGAATGATGTCAGAACACTGGAGCGGAAGGCGATGGCGGCGGCGACGAGCCATGCCGCCAAGGCAGCGATCAGGGTCGGCAGAGTCAGCGGATCCGCACGATCACGCAGGGATAAGGACGACAAAACGATCTCCGGCTCGAATTACGTGATTTCGCCGGTCGGCGATCTTGGTCGAACAGTGTCAGTCGGAGTGTTGCCGGAAGACGGCATCGCAAGATTGATCACGGTCATTTCCGCGCCCAACTAGCAGATGCGGATGGCCGATTGCAATTCGAAGGGGCAGATGTGGTGTTTCCGAGTATTGCCGATTGGCTCCCGGGGGCCGCGAGCACGATCGTATTCGCAGATTACGTCATTAGCCCCACCACTGCACCCATCAGGCAAGTGGTCAGGGTGCCGGACACGATCGACCGCAGGCCGAGGGCTGCGATCTCTTCGCGGCGCTGGGGGGCCATTGCGGTGAGGCCGCCCAGCATGATGCCAAGGCTGCCGAAATTGGCGAAGCCGCACATCGCGTACAGCATGATCAGCTTCGAGCGCGGGTCGAGCGCATCGGGCGGCAGCTTCGCCAGCTCGACATAGGCGATCAGCTCGTTGAGGACGGTCTTGATCCCCATCAGCGAACCGGCGGTGACCGCCTGATCCCATGGCAGGCCGAGCAGCCAGCACACCGGCGCCATCAGATAGCCGAGCAGCCGCTGCAGCGTGATCGCCTCGCCGCCGACATGCGGCAGCAGGCCAAGCACGGCGTTACCGAGATACACCAGCGCCACCAGCACGATCAGCATCGCGATGATGTTGAGCAGCAGCTCGAGGCCGGCCGCGGTGCCCTTGACGATCGCATCCATGCTGCTGACAGCGATCTGGCCGGGGTCGGCGAGTTCGCCGCCGGTGGCGCGCGCTTCGGTCTCCGGCACCATGATCAGGCTGACCAGAATCGCGGCCGGCGCGCCGAGCACCGAGGCGATGACGAAGTGCGCGGCGGCGTCGGGCAGCACCGGCGCCAGCAGCGTGGCGTATAGCACCAGCACGGTGCCGGCGATGCCGGCCATGCCGCCGGTCATCACCAGAAAGAGTTCGCTGCGGGTGAGCTGCGCCAGATAGGGGCGGATGAACAGCGGCGCTTCGACCATGCCGAGAAACACATTGGCGGCGGTCGATAGCCCGACCGCGCCGCCGACGCCGAGCGTGCGCTTGAGCAGCCAGGCCATGCCCCGCACCACCGGCGGCAGGATCCGCCAATAGAACAACAGCGTGGTCAGCACGCTCATCACCAGCACCACCGGCAGCGCCTGAAACGCGAGGATGAAATCGGCTCCCGGCGCCTTGATGTCGAATGGGGCCGGCGCGCCGCCGAGATAGCCGAATGCGAACGAGGTGCCGGCCCGGCTCGCCGCCGAGATGACGCCGACTGCATCGTTGATCGTCCCGAACACCTGAGCGGCGCCGGGCAGCTTCAGCATCGCCACCGCGGTCAAAAGCGTGATGCCGAGCCTGATGGCGACTTGCCGCACCGACACGCGGTCGCGGTTCTCGCCGAATGCCCACGCGAGCATCAGCAGCGCGAATACGCCGAATCCGGATTGCAGTTGAAGCATGTCGTCCCCCGAGCCGAAGCCGATGGGTAGGCCAGGGCAAGGCGCGCTGGCAAGTCGACTAAAGCGCGGGCCGCTGGGGCGTGGCCGTCATCGCGGCTTCGTCGTGGGCGGCGACAGTGCGGCCGAACGGGGTGTGCTAGACAGGGCCGACACCTCGGACTTCCGGATATCGGATTGAACATGAGCGAGCGGATTATCGTCACCTATCAGGTCGCCTCGGCACCGTGGGAGATCGCTGCCCGGGCCGAGGCGCTGGCGATCGAGCAGAGCGTCGAGTGTCCGCTGGCGGCGGTGACGGAGCAGCGGATCCGGGACGAGATTGTCGGCCGGGTCGAGGCGATCAGGCCGATCGGCGAGGCTCGCTTTTCGGTGCAGGTCAGCTTGGCGAGCGCGACCGCGCCGGCCGAGCCCGGACAGCTGCTCAACATGCTGTTCGGCAACAGTTCGATCCAGCCCGACGTGACGCTGGCCGATGTCGAACTGCCGCCGGCCTATCCGGCTGCCTTCCGCGGGCCGAGGCTCGGCATCGTCGGTCTTCGCGCCAAGCTCGGCGCGCCGCGGCGGGCGCTGACCGCGTCGGCGCTGAAGCCGCAGGGGCTGGCGCCGGAGGCGCTGGCCGGGCTGGCGCACCGGCTGGCGCTCGGTGGTGTCGATCTGATCAAGGACGACCACGGCATCGCCGATCAGGCATTCAGTCCGTTCTCAGAACGGGTGCCGGCGGTGGCTCGCGCGGTGCGCGAGGCCTGCGACTCTCGGGGCGCCGCGACGCTGTATGCGCCGCATGTCTCCGGCTCGCTCGACGACATGCGGCGGCAGCTCGACATTGTCCGCCGCGAAGGCCTGTCCGCGGTGATGCTGATGCCGATGATCGTTGGGCTGGCCAACTTCCACCTGATCGCCAAAGAGGCGGAAGGGTTGGTCATGCTGGCGCATCCGTCGCTGGCCGGTGCGCAGCGGATCGCGCCCGATCTGCTGCTCGGCAAGCTGTTCAGGCTGCTCGCGGCGGATGCGACGATCTTCCCGCATCACGGTGGCCGGTTCGCCTACGCGCCGAAAACCTGTAGCGCGCTGGCGGATGCGGCGCGACGCGACTGGTACGATCTGAAGCCGTGCCTGCCGGTGCCGGCCGGTGGTATCGCGATTGATCGCATCCAAGAGCTGCTGGCATTCTACGGCTCCGACGTGATGCTGCTGATCGGCGGCAGCCTGCTGGCCGCAGGCGAGCAACTGACCGAGCAGGCGGCGCGATTCACCGCAGAGGTGGCAAGCCATGGCCGATGACGATTCAGCAACACCGCATCCGACCGCGGGCGAGCGCCCCGGTGTCCGCGCGCAGACTGCGCCGGGCCGCTGGGATGGTGTCGCGGTGATGCCGTACAAACAGACCGCCGAGGCGCCGTTCCTGGACGTCTCGCGACAGCTGCTATTCTCGGATCCGAAGCTCGCCTGCGAGTGGCGCTATTTCGAGGTCGACGAGGGCGGCTACTCGACGCTGGAGCGTCACGCCCATGTGCATGCGGTGATGATCCATCGCGGGCGCGGGCAGTGCCTGGTCGGCGACAAGATCAGCGATGTCGGGCAAGGCGATCTGGTGTTCATCCCGCCGATGACCTGGCATCAATTCCGTGCCAACCGCGGCGACTGCCTTGGCTTTCTCTGCGTCGTCAATGTCACGCGTGACCGGCCGCAATTGCCGACGGCGGACGATGTTGCGGAGCTGCGTAAGAACGAGCGTATCGCCGACTTCATTCGCACCGGCGGGGAGGAGCTGCACGTCAGCGTGGCGCGATCTCGACCGTAACTGTGTGGCGCTGCGCCGGAGCCTGGTTCTCCCAGTCGCGCAAGTAATCGAACACCGCGGTAGCGGTGCCGTCCTTGCGGGCGATGATGCGGAACGACCGGGTGCCGGGGACGCCGACCATCGGCTGGTGCACGACATCGCCGCCGCCCTGGCGGTAACCGGCATCGGAAATCTCGATCAGGTCGAGATTGCGGCTCGCTTTGGTGTCGAGATGCCAGCGATAGCCGGTCGACGGATTCTCTTTCAGGGTGAAGGTGGCTTCGCCTTCGACCACGAGGCGCAGTGTCTCGGCAGTGTCGTCGGCTCGCGGTGGCGCGACACCCGCAACCAGCGCAACGCCGGCCAGCATGCCGAGCAGTCCCAGTCGTCGGAAGGTCGTGAACGATGTCCGCATGTTAGCCCCCGGAAGGACGCGGCTTAGCCGCGTCCGACGAATGGCATCTTGGTCGCCATCACCGTCATGAATAGCACGTTGGCGTCGAGCGGCAGGCCTGCCATGTAGGCCACCGCATCGCCGACCGCCTTCGCATCCATCCGCGGCTCGGCGATGGTGCGGCCGTCGGGCTGCAGTACGCCTTGCACCATGCGATCGGTCATCGGCGTGGCCGCGTTGCCGATGTCGATCTGGCCGACCGCGATGTCGTAGGCGCGGCCGTCGAGATTGCTGGCCTTGGTCAGACCGCTGATCGCGTGCTTGGTGGCGGTGTAGGCGGCCGAGAACGGTCGCGGCGCGTGCGCCGAGATCGAGCCGTTGTTGATGATACGGCCGCCGCGCGGGGTCTGATCCTTCATAATCCGGAACGCGTGCTGGGTGCACAGGAACGGCGCGGTGAGGTTGGTCGTCACCACCGCCTGCCACTGCTCCAGCGGCAGATCTTCGAACGGCACCGGCGGGGCGCCGATGCCGGCGTTGTTGAACAGCACGTCGAGACGGCCGTAGTGCTGCACGATGGTGTCGAACAGCGCGGCGATCGATGCCGGATCGGCCATGTCGGCGACAACGGGCAGGCTCTCACCGAACTCGGCGCCGAGCTTCTGGGTCTCCTGCAGCAGCTCCAGCCGACGCCCGGCCAGCACCACGGTGAATCCGGCCTGCATCAGCGCCAGCGCCGCGGCACGGCCGACACCGGTGCCTGCACCGGTGACGAGGGCGATCTTGGTGGTGGGCATTGGCGTCTTCCCGATGTTGTTTCTTGTTGGATGGCGCCGCGATCGTAAACGTTGTCTGCTTGGGCAACAAGCAAATCGGATTATCGATCGGCCGCAGCTTGGCTCGCCGGCCTTTTATCCAAGAATCGTTTGGCCCTCGACAGCCCGCTCTGCATCCGCCCTCGATAGGTCTGCAGCGTGTGCCAAGCGCGGTCCGATTGCAGCGCCGCCTCGCCGAGAAGAGTCCGCCCGGCGACAAACGACGCCAAGGTCACCTGCTGATTGGCAAAGCGATATTTGTAATCCTCGTCGCCACAGAGAAAGTCGATCGTCGTGGCGCCGTGATCGATCGACCAACGGATGTAGTCGAACAGCAGGATATAGCCGGGCGAGCTGCGATCGAAGGCGGCGTCGTACGTCGTGACGTAAGCCATCATCGTATCGTGCTGCATCAGATTGATCGTCATGGCGACGATCACGCCGTCTCGCTCAAGCACGAACACCCGAAGCAGTCCTTTGTCGGCGAGCACTTGCGCAAGCGTTTCCAGCATCGGTGAGCCCTCATCGAACAGCGGCGCCACCAGACCGTTCCGCTCGCACCAGGCACGCTTCAGGTCGGCACAGCGCCGCACCGCAGGGCCAATCGGCTCCTCGGGCGACAGCAGGCGGAATTCGACTTCTGCACCTTCCGACAGGCTTTTCAGCGAGCGGCGATAGTTTCGACGCGCATTTCCGGACTGCGCATCGAACCACGCCTGGCTGCTGGCCCATGGGCCGACGACGCGGAGACTGGTGGCGTGCCGGTAGTGCGGGCGCAGCGCGCGGCGATATCCAGATTTATTGTTGGCGAGTGTCCTCACCGCTGCTGTTGGCAGGAGATGGCCGAGGTAAACAGCATCGAAACCGCCGTGCGCGTGGCTGTAGTCCCACATCCGTTCGAGCAGCGACGGATCGGCGGTCGGTTGCAGCAGCGCGTCGCAGTAGTCGGAATAGTCCTTGGCGGCCCATTCCAGGACGCGGACGCCATGTTGGCGACAGATCGCAAGTGGCAGGACGGCCTCTAGAGTGTCGCCGCGCCACGCAAGGACGATAAACAGTTTCCGCCGTTCCCGATCGGGAAGCGCATGCCACCAGGCCGCGATCCAAGCATGGCTCTGAAACACGACGGCGCCGGTGTGGTTCCACAGCGCCTCCCAGGCGGGGCCGATTTCCTGCAGGCGTTCGCCCGTCTGCACGATTTCCAGCCGTTCGCCGTTGATCATTCTCACGTCTCTCAAGGTGGTGTCGCAACTCAGTATGTTTGTGATGTCGGTCGACAACCTATCATTGAGGGAAGTCGGATGGAAAACGCCAGACGATACGAATGGAAAGGAGAGTTAATCGGGGCGGAATGTCTTGTTGACCGTTCCAAGGATGCGCATTCGCGAGCTGTACGGAAGGACCGCTATGCTCGGTCTCGATCGACCTGCATCCCCTTTCGACCGCCGTTGCTCCTTAGTATCAAAAAGACTCGCGATTCATCCGAGTTTGGCTGGACGACCCATGTAGCGTGCGTCGGCGCCGTAGCTGGCGAGCTTTTGGGAGAGCTCTTTGCTGTCGATTGGTTCGAAGCCCAGTCGCTGCCAAAACCGGACGGTGCCGCCAACGGCGACCAGCGAGATGTTGTCCGCAGTCTCGACGGCATGCTGTTCCAGCGTCGAAAGAATGGTCGCGGCCGCACCGCCGCCGCGCGCTTCGGGGAGTAGCGCGATGTCGTGCAGGTAATAGGTCGAGGCCGGCTGGGGAATGCGGCCGAGTAACGCATTGAGCGCAGGCGGCTGTTTGAAATGCCACGGGTGGCTGATCAGATAGCCGCCGAGGCCGCTTGCGGTTTCGAGGACGAAGCAGCCGCCTGGATGCAGCGCTAGCCGCTCGGCGAACACCGCTGCGTCTTCAGGATACGCCGCATGCACCACCGCGGCGATCGTATTGACGGCGGACAGATCGGCGGGCGTCATGCGGCGCCAGGCCGCAGTCTTGAAGGTCATCATCTCGCGCCCGATGCCTCACGCCTGATCCTTGTAGGGCGGGCGCGGGATGTTCTTGTGGGCGGCGCGAAGTGCGGCCGACCAGCGCGAGCGGAGGTCGTGAAAGTAGGGCTCGCCGGCCTCGATGCGGTGGTTTAGATCGGCCTCGCAGACATCGGTGCGCACCACCAGCACGTCGATCGGCAGCCCGACGCCGAGATTGGAGCGCATCGTCGAATCCATCGAGATCAGGCTGGTCTTCAGCGCCTCGTACAGTTCGACGTCGTAAGTAATCGCGCGATCGAGCACCGGCTTGCCGTATTTGTGCTCGCCGATCTGCAAATACGGCGTGTCGATGGTGCATTCGATGAAATTGCCGGCCGGGTAGATCATGAACAGGCGCATCCGCTCGCCCTTGATCTGGCCGCCGAACAGGAACGACACTTCGTAGTTGATGTCCTCCGCCTTCAGCGCCTGCGCCTCGGTGGCGTTGACGTGGCGGATCGCGCGACCGATCAGCTGCGCCGCCTGAAACATGCTGGAGGCGCCGATCAGAGTCTCGCGCTCGCCGGTCTCGGCGTTCTCCAGGCCCTCGGTGAGGGTCGACAGCACGGACTGGCTGATCGACAGATTGCCGGCGCTCGCCACCGCCATGATGCGGTCGCCCGGCTTGCTGAAGACGTGCAGCTTGCGGAAGGTCGAGATGTTGTCGAGCCCGGCATTGGTGCGGGTGTCGGCCACCATCACCAGGCCTTCACGCACCAGAACTCCACAGCAATAGGTCATCTCGTCCTCGAACACCGGTCTGAAGGAAAGCACGACAACGCAGAATGCGGCCGGCTGCGGGACACTAGCCCATCCGCGCCGGCGGTCCAGCCCCCGAAGGGCGTAAGCTACTGCGACTGAAACTGCCGGCCGGCCTGATCGACCTTCACCGACACCGTCAGCGTCTCGAGGCCGCCGCCATAGCGGGTGCCGCGCACCGGGGCGGCGCCGAGATAGTCGAGCCCGATCGCGACGCGGGCATGGGCGTCGGTGGTGCAGATGCCGTTGGCCGGATCGAACCCGACCCAGCCGAGACCCGGCACATAGGCTTCGGCCCAGGCGTGGCCGGCGGGCTGGTGCACCACGCCGTCAGCGCGCAGGAAATGTCCGGAGACGAACCGGGCCGGCACCCCGCCGGCGCGGGCGCAGGCGATGAACACATGCGCGTAGTCCTGGCAGACGCCGCGGCGCAGCGTGAAGGCTTCGGACGCCGTGGTGCCGGAATGGGTCGGGTCGTCGTCGAAGGTGATGTGCTTGTTGATCGCCGTCATCAGCGCATGCAGGAAGCCGATCGTATCGCCGCTGCCGTCGCCGCGCAGCTCCCGCGCCAGCGCCTGCATCGGCGGCGTCAGATCGGTCAGCTCGGTCGGGCGCAGAAACAGCTGCGGCGGAAACCGCTCGTCGGCGCCCTTCAGCACGCCGCCGGTGTCGGAGGTCTCGATCAGCCCTTCGGCTGTGATGGTGAGGTCTTCGGTGGCGCCGACCGTCAGCACATGGGTGATGTTGCCGAACGCGTCGTAATGCATGTCCAGCCGGGTGTCGGAGGAGATGTCGATCTGCCATTCGGCGACGTACTGCCCGTCGTGGCTGCTCGGCGTGATCCGCAGCACCTGGATCACGCCGGTGGCGGGCGGCTCGTAGTGATAGTTGGTGGTGTGCGTGATGCGCAGGCGCATGGCGTCCAGAGTCCGGTTGCGGCGGCGGGCAGGGCGCGCGCCTGTGCTCGATCAGATAAGATACTGCTTGGCGACGATTTCGCCGAGCCGGCTGTTGTCGGCGATGAATTCCTGGATGAATTCGTGGACGCCGCGCTGGAAGATGTCGTCCATGTTGGAGTGTTCCAACCGGTTGCGGATGGCGCGGGCATGGCGCTGGGAGGGGCCCTGGCGGCCATAGGCGACGCCGATCTGGTCGAGGTTGCGCACCAGATTGCCGTAGCACGAGGCGAGTGACCGCGGCAGGCTGTCGTTGAGGATCAGCAGGTCGGCGATCAGCCACGGCTTCAGCGTCTCGCGATACACCCAGTGATACGCGGTCAGTGCCGACACCGAGCGCAGGATCGACGACCACTGATAATAGTCGAGCGGGCCACCGACGTGCTCCTCTTCGGGCAGCAGCAGGTGATATTTGACGTCGAGAATCCGCGCGGTGTTGTCGGCGCGTTCGAGATGCACGCCGAGCCGTGAGAACCAATAGGCATCGTTGCGCAGCATGGTGCGATAGGCCGAGCCGTCGAACCGCAGCGAGGTCTCCTGCACGAAGCGCAGGAACTGGGTCAGCTGCTCGCGGGTCTTGGCACCCTTGCTCCAGTTTTCCTGCAGCTCGATCCAGGCCGAGTTGATGGTATCCCACATCGCGCCCGTCAGCGCGGTGCGCACCGAGCGTGCGTTCAGCCGCGCCGCCTCGATGCAATTGCGGATCGAGGACGGGTTCGAGGTCGACATCGACAGGAATTCGACGACGTTGGGCTCGTTGGCCTCCTCGTACTGCGCATAGAAGCTGGCGCTGACGCCGGCGGTCAGCAGCGCCGAATCCCATTCATTGCCCTGGCCCGAATAGGTGTTCGGCAGAGCGGTGACGCGCAGCGTCGCCTCGATGGTCCGCGCCAGATATTCGGCGCGCTCGACGTAACGGGACAGCCAGAACAGGTTTTCAGCGGTACGGGACAGCATGACTTATTCCGTCATTGCGAGGAGCGGAGCGACGAAGCAATCCAGCTTGCCGAGCGTGGCGCCATGGATTGCTTCGCTTCGCTCGCAATGACGCCTCCGATGTTGCGGACCTACTCATCCAGCACCCAGGTGTCCTTGGTGCCGCCGCCCTGACTGGAATTCACCACCAGCGAGCCTTCCTGCAGCGCGACGCGGGTCAGGCCGCCGGGCACCACGGTGATGCGATCGCGGCCGGTGAGCACGAATGGGCGCAGGTCGACGTGGCGCGGGGCGAGGCCGGCTTCGGTGCAGGTGGGGCAGGTGGAGAGCGCGAGCGTCGGTTGGGCGATGAAGCCCTCCGGCTCGCGCTTCAGCTTCTCGCGGAACGCTTCGATCGTCGCCTTGGTGGCAGTGGGGCCGATCAGCATACCGTAGCCACCGGAGCCGTGGACTTCCTTGACCACCAGCTCGGACAGATGGTCGAGCACGTAGGCCAGGTCGCTCGGCTCGCGGCAGCGCCAGGTCGGGACGTTCTTCAGGATCGGTTCTTCGTCCAGATAGAATTTCACGATGTCCGGCATATAGCTGTACACCGCCTTGTCGTCGGCGATGCCGGTGCCGACCGCGTTGGCCAGCGTGACGTTGCCGGCCCGATAGGCCGACATCAGTCCGGGCACGCCGAGCACCGAATCCGGGCGGAACGTCAAAGGATCGATGAAATCGTCGTCGACCCGGCGATAGATCACGTCGACCCGCTTCAGCCCCTCGGTGGTGCGCATGAACACCTCGTCGTTCTTGACGACGAGGTCGCGGCCTTCGACCAGCTCGATGCCGAGCTTATCGGCGAGGAACGAGTGCTCGTAATAGGCGGAATTGAACACGCCCGGCGTCATCAGCGCCACGGTCGGTTCCGACGACGAATGTGCGGGAGCAACCGAGCGCAGCGCGGTCAGGAGTTCGTCCGGATAGCGCTCGACCGGCGCGATGCGGTGCCGCGCGAACAGATCCGGAAACAGCCGCATCATGATCTCACGGTTTTCCAGCATGTAGGAGACGCCCGACGGCGTCCGCGCATTGTCCTCCAGCACGTAGAAATGTTCGTCGTCGACCCGGACGATGTCGATGCCGGCGATGTGGACGTAGACGTCGTGCGGCACCGCCTGGCCGTTCATCTCCGGGCGGAACACCGGATTCTGGAAGATCAGGTCGTCGGGGATGATGCCCGCGCGCAGGATGTCGCGGCCGTGATAGATGTCGCGCAGGAACATGTTCAGCGCGCGGACGCGCTGCTTCAGCCCGAGCTCCATCCGCGCCCATTCCTGCGCCGACAGAATGCGAGGGATGACGTCGAACGGGATCAGCCGCTCTTGCGCTTCCGCGTCGCCATACACCGCGAAGGTGATGCCGATGCGGCGAAACAGCAGCTCGGCTTCCTGGCGTCGATGGGTGAGGGCTTCGGGCGGCGTTTCGCCGAGCCAGCGGGACAATTCCTGATAGGCCGCGCGAACATCGCCGCCGGGGCCGTTCATTTCATCAAACGCAACTGCCATGAAACCAGTCTGATTCCCCACAATGCTGCGTAGAGTGCAGCATGGAACACAGCAGTAGCAAGGGCCGGGCCAGCACGATATGGAAGGAGTGGACGGTTTTTGACCGCGGGTTCACAATGTTGCCCGCAATTCAGGCGGCGTGTTGCTCAATTCATTGGCAGGCGTCTTCGGAACGGGCAGAGCTTGTCGCCGGCAGGTAGCAGCGGGGAAACGGAAGCATTCATGAGCGAGATCGTTACGGCGGGTATCCTGGTGATCGGCGACGAGATTCTGTCGGGCCGGACCAAGGACAAGAACATCGGCTTCATCGCCGAGTACCTGACCAACATCGCGATCGATTTGCGCGAGGTGCGCGTGGTGGCCGACGACGAGGCCGCGATCATCGAGGCGCTGGACGCGTTACGCAGCCGCTACACCTACGTGTTCACCACCGGCGGCATCGGGCCGACCCATGACGACATTACGGCCGACTGCGTCGCCAAGGCGTTCGGCGTCGAGATCGGCTATCACCCCGAGGTGGTGGCCCGGTTCCGCGAACGGTTCTCCGAAGCCGAGCTCAACGAAGCGCGGCTGCGGATGGCGCGGATCCCGGATGGCGCCGAGCTGATCCAGAGCGCGACCATCATCGCGCCCGGTTTCAAGATCGGCAACGTCATCGTCATGGCCGGCGTGCCGTCGATCATGCAGGCGATGATGGACATCGTGGCGCCGCGGTTGAAGTCCGGCGTCCGGATGCTGTCGGAGACGGTGAAGGCCAACGCGCGCGAGGGCGACATCGGCGGCCCGCTGCGCGAGATCGCCGCCGCGCATCCGGATACGATGATCGGCAGCTATCCGTTCCTCGACGAGGAGCGCAAGCCGAACACCAATCTGGTGGTGCGCTCGCGCGATCCGGAAAAGCTGCAGCAGGCGATGACCGCCGTAAAGCAGATGCTGGCGGACCTGCAGGCCGCGAAGTGAACCAAGACAAGTAGGTCCCGTCATTGCGAGGAGCGGCACGACGAAGCCACCCAGAACCGCGTGCACCGTGGCTCCGGATTGTTTCGCTGAGCCGGTGCTCAGGACGGCGCAATGCGCCGATCCGGCTGGCTCGCAATGACGGAATAGTCGGAGTGAATGGATGACGCAAAGCGAACCGAGTGAACAGAAGCGGGCAGGGCGTCCGTTTCCGGTGTCATGGGATCAGTTTCATCGTGATTGCCGGGCGCTGAGCTGGCGGCTCAACGAACTCGGGCCGTTCCATGCGGTGATCGCTATCACCCGAGGCGGTCTGGTGCCGGCCGCGATCGTCGCGCGGGAGCTCGGCCTGCGGGTGATCGACACGGTGTGCATCGCCAGCTATGAGCACGACAAGCAGGGCGAACTGCAGGTGCTCAAGGGCGTGTCCGATCAGACCGCCACGCTGGGCGGTGGCACCGGCAAGGGCCTGCTGATCATCGATGACCTGGTCGACACCGGCAAGACCGGCCGGATGGTGCGATCGATGCTGCCCGACGCGCATTTCGCGGCGGTCTATGCCAAGCCGAAAGGCCGTCCCTTGGTCGACACCTTCATCACCGAAGTGTCGCAGGACACCTGGATCTTCTTCCCCTGGGACACCGGGCTCAGCTTCCAGCCGCCGCTCAAGGACGGAGCGGGCTGAAGCAAACACACCGTCATTGCGAGCGAAGCGAAGCAATCCAGTTCCGAGCACGAACCGTCTGGATTGTTTCGTCGCTTTGCTCCTCGGAATGACCCGCGGAGGGACCATGCCGCTGCAAAACCGCGTGACGCCGTTCGGCGAGATCGTCGCGGTCGCCAGCCGCGGGATGTTCACCGGCAATCGCGGCATCATCCATGATCCGGCGACTAAGACGCTGCTCAAGCGGCGGTGGTCTAGCCCGGCGTGGATCTCTTGCGTCTGTGAGTTCCGCGGCCGCCGCCGCGACGTGATGGCGACGCGGAGCTGGACCGAGTTGTTCTTTCTCGATGAGGCGACCGCGCTCGCGGCCGGGCATCGGCCTTGCTACTACTGCCGCCGCACCGACGCGAATGCCTTCGCCGCCGCCTGGGCGCGCGGCAACGGGCTCGAGCAAGTCAGCGCCAAACAGATCGACGCCACATTGCATCGCGAACGGCTCGACGGCCGCGCCAAGCGACTGCATCCGCTGGCATGCGCGGTGAGCGAGTTGCCGGATGGGGCGATGGTGGCGGACGTAAAGTACGACGATGCCGGCGTCCGCGAGGGTGCCTGCACCGGCATTGCTTATCTGTTCACGCGAGGCTGGCTGCTGCAGTGGTCGTTTGAAGGTTATCTGCCGGTCGAAGCGGCGATGCTCGAAGGCTTGCAGGATCGTCTCGTCCTCCTCACGCCACCATCGGCGCTAAGGGCTCTCGAAGCCGGCTATCAACCCGCACTGCATCCAACTTCACGCGCAAACTAGCCCCGTCATTCCGGGGCGCGCCGAAGGCGCGAACCCGGAATCTCGACGTGGGTGAAGCGCTGTGCTCGTAACTTCTGGATTCCGGGTTTGCCGCTGCGCGACGCCCCGGAATGACGGGGAGAGGTTGGTGACGAACGAGAGGCTTCGCGGTTGACTTATTACTGAAACCGCTCCCGTGCCAGCTCCGCCCCCGCGCCGAGCGCAAATAGCTTCGCCTCGGCGATCTCCCGCCGCATCGGGGCCATGCCGCAGTTGGTGGTGGCGATGATGTTTCTCTTCGGCACGTGCCGCATCACCGCTTCGATCGTGGCGCAGACGTCTTCGGCGGTCTCGACCTCGTCGCTGGCGACATCGATGACGCCGGCCTGGACGATCTTGCCCTTCAGCAGCGACAACAGTTCCAGCGGCACTTTCGAATTGCGGCACTCGACCGCGACCTGCTGGATCGAGCTGGCGTCGATCGCCGGGAAGATGTCCTCGTATTGCCGCCACTCGGCGCCGAGTGTTTCCTTCCAATCGGTGTTGGCCTTGATGCCGTAGCCGTAGCAGATGTGGACGGCGGTGGCGCAGGTCAGGTCCTGCGCGGCGCGCTCCAGCGCCTTGACGCCCCAGTCGGCAGCCTCGCTCATGTAGACATTAAACGCCGGCTCGTCGAACTGGATCATGTCGATGCCGTCGGCCTGCAGCGCCTTGGCTTCCTCGTTGAGCAGCTCGGCGAAGGCGAATGCCATCTTGACGCGGTCGCCGTAGTAGCGATCGGCGATGGTGTCGATGATCGTCATCGGGCCGGGCAGAGTGAACTTGATCTTGTGCGTGCTATGCGCGCGCGCGATCTGGCCTTCGAAGCCGTGAACGCGTCCCTTCAGCCGCAACGGCGCCACCACCTGAGGCACCATCGCTTTGTAGCGATCGTTGCGGATGCCCATCTCGACCTTGTGGGCGAAGTCGATGCCCTCGACGGCTTCGAGGAAGCCGTGGACGAAATGCTGCCGCGCCTGTTCGCCCTCGGTGACGATGTCGATCCCTGAGTCTTCCTGCAGCTTCAGCGCCAGGATGGTGGCGTCGCGCTTGGCGCGGAGCAGCTCAGCGCCCGTCGACTTCCACGGCGCCCACAGCTTGTTGGGCTCGGCCAGCCATTCCGGTTTCGGCAACGAGCCGGCGATCGTGGTCGGAAACAGCATCGTGTTCTCTCCCTGCAGCCTGACATGGGCCTGATTGACGCCCTCTGTGCCACGTCCGCGGCGGGGCGTACAGAAGTGCGAGACCGAGGTGACAAGCCGGCCGAAGCCGGGCTAGGATCGACGCAAACCCGTCAAGAGGACCCTGCCGCCATGATCGATCTGTATTACGCGCCGACGCCGAACGGCTGGAAGATCTCGATCATGCTGGAAGAGTGCGGCCTGCCTTACAAGGTGGTGCCGATGCAGCTCGGCCGCGGCGATCAGCACCAGCCGGAATTCCTCAAACTCAGCCCCAACGGACGCATGCCGGCGATCGTCGATCACGCGCCGACTGGCGGCGGCGCGCCGCTGTCGGTGTTCGAGAGCGGGGCGATCCTGATCTATCTGGCGGAGAAATCCGGGCAACTGATGCCGACCGAGACGCGGGCGCGGTTTGAGGTGATGCAGTGGCTGATGTGGCAGATGGCCGGGCTCGGGCCGATGCTCGGGCAGAACGGCCACTTCCTGCTGTATGCGCCGGAGAAGATCCCGTACGCGATCGACCGCTACAGCCGCGAAGCGAAGCGGCTGTACGGCGTGCTCGATCAGCGGCTGGCCGGCCGCGACTATATCGCCGGCGACTACTCGATTGCCGACATCGCCTGCTTCCCCTGGATTATGACCCACAAGGCGCAGGGCTTGACGCTCGACGACTATCCCAACATCAAGCGCTGGTACGCGACGTTGCGCGCGCGGCCCAAGCTGCAGGCCGGTCTCGCCCTCGGCAAGGAGGACAAGAAGCCGATGGACGAGCAGGCCCGCAAGCTGCTGTTCGGCGTCGACAAGCCGGCGCATGCCGACGCCCAGGCGCAAAGCGCGCAGCAGCAGTGATGATGCGGCACAACGCAAGGCGCGAAACAGGGATGGGCGCACGATCAGCTTCTGGCGCATTCCCGATCATCGACGTCATCGCCCGGCTGGTCCGGGCGACCCAGTATTCCAGAGCGTCCGTTGTCGAACGTTGGCGCTCTGCAATACTGGGTCCCCCGCCTTCGCGGGGGACGACGGTGGTAGCGTAGCGATGTCGTACACCAACTCAGCGTTCGTCATTCCGGGGCGTGCGGCGAAGCCGCGCGAGCCCGGAATCCATACGCCGCAGCGTCGGCGGTGGAGCAGGGCGGCCGTTGCGCTTTGCTCGAACGAGGGATTTGGGGTTATGGATTCCGGGTTCGCGAGCTGCGCTCGCGCCCCGGAATGACGAACGAGAGTTTGATCGCTGACAAGTGGGCCAGCTAAGTAACAATCAACAACAACCAAGAAAAGGAAACGCCGATGCTCGAATTCTTCTTCGACTGCTCCAGTCCGTGGACGTATCTCGCCTTTCACAACATCCAGCCGCTGGCGAAAGAGATGGGCGAGGAGATCACCTGGCGGCCGATCCTGGTTGGCGGCATCTTCAACTCGGTCAATCCGAGCGTGTATGAATCCCGCAAGACGCCGGTGCCGCTGAAGGCGCGCTACATGGTCA
>NZ_QTKI01000408.1:0-4228 GCF_010820945.1 Rhodopseudomonas sp. BR0C11 | reverse complement strand
TTGTCGGCATGGCGTCGCTCGACGAGATTCCCGAACAGGCTCGCCACGCGGTGGTGGTGAGTCCGAACAATCCCGATGGCCGCATCGTCGAACCCGAGACCTTGCGCCGTGCAGCCGCGCAGCTGCGCCGACGTGGCGGTTGGCTGGTGATCGACGAAGCTTTTGCCGATGTCGATCCGTCTTTCACTGCGGCCGTGCTGACGCCCGAGCTGCCGATCGTCGTGCTGCGCTCGTTCGGAAAGTTCTATGGCCTTGCCGGCGTGCGTCTCGGGTTTGCTATCGCGGGTGAGGTGATTGCGAGGCGGATCGCGCTGGCGCTCGGGCCATGGAGTTGCTCCGGGCCGGCGCTGCGGATCGGCGCTGCGGCGCTGCGCGATCAGGCCTGGGCGATCGAGACGCGCGACGAGCTGCGCGAACAGGCGGCGCGGCTCGACGAGGTGCTGCGCGGCGCCGGCCTCGACACCGTCGGCGGCACACCGCTGTTCCGGCTGGCGCGTCACCCCGAGGCGCATCGGTTGCATGAGGTTTTGGCGCAGCAGCGGATCTGGTGTCGCAGGTTCGACTGGGCGGACGATCTGCTCAGGTTCGGCCTGCCTGCCGATACCGCCGGGCTCGATCGACTCGCCGCCGCGCTCGCTGCACCGCTGTAGTGGCGGCACCGTCAGGTTCCGGACCACGGCAGGATCACGCCAGTGTCCTGATACTGTGCTCGGTAGGCGCTGACGCGAAACACCTGCTGCATGATCTCGTCCGACAAGGCTTCGCTCGGCGCGCCATGGGCGGCGAGCCGGCCGCTGGCCATCACCAGCACGGTATCGGCAAAGCGTGCAGCGAGGCCGAGATCGTGGGTGACGACGATCACCAGCGTGCCGGCGTCGGCGGTGGTTCGCAAGGTCTGCATCACGTCGAGCTGGTAGCGCGGGTCGAGCGAGGCGGTCGGCTCGTCGGCGAGCACCACCGGCGCCTCGACCGCCAGCACCCGGGCAAGCGCGACGCGGCTGCGTTCGCCGCCGGACAGTTCGGTGACAATGCGGTCCGCGAACTGCGTGACATCGGTCTCCGCCATCGCCCGCGCCACCGCCTCGGCGTCATGCGACGACAGCCAGGCCGGGTCGGTGGCGCCATGCGGAAACCGGCCGAGCGCGACGACGTCGCGCACCGGCAGCGGCCAATGCACCAGATGGCCCTGCGGCAGATAGCCGAACCGCTTGGCGCGCTCGCGCAGCGGCATCGTCGCCAGCGCCTCGCCGCCGATGGTGATCTCGCCTTGGGCCTCGACCAAGCCGGCGAGGGCGCGCAGCAGTGTGGTCTTGCCGGCGCCGTTCGGGCCGACCAGTGCCACCAGATGCCCGCGCGTCAGTGACAGCGACACCCCGCGCAGCACCTCGCGGCCGGAGAGCGAGACGGCGAGGTCGCGCGCGGTGAGGAAGGCGGCACTCATGCGACGCCTCCACCGAGCGCGCGGCGTTCGCGCACGATCAGATAAAGGAAGAACGGCACGCCGATGATCGAGGTCAGCACCCCGACCTTGATGTCGGTGCTGGCCGGGATCAGCCGCACCGCGATGTCGGCGGCGAGCAGCAGCGCCGCGCCGGCAAGCGCGCTCGGCAGCAGCACGCGGGCGGGATCGTGGCCGATCAAGGGGCGCACCAGATGCGGCGCGACCAGGCCGATGAAGCCGATCGTGCCCGACACCGAGACGGCGCCGCCGACGCCGAGCGCGGTGCCGGCGATTACGATCAGTCGCAGCCGGCCGACGTCGATGCCAAGACTCTGCGCGGTCTCTTCGCCGAGGCTGAGGGCGCGGAACGCGGCGCGCTGGCTGAACAGCAGTACGCCGCCGGCGACGATGAACGGCAGCGCCAAGACGACGTGACGGAAGCTGCGGTCTTCCAGCGAGCCCAGCAGCCAGAATGCGATTTCCAGGCTGGCGAACGGATTGGCCGACAGGTTCATCACCAGCGCGGTGGCGGCGCCGGCGAGCGCGGAGATCGCCAGCCCTGCGAGGATCAGCAGCAGCAGGCTGGCGTTACGCCCGGCGATCGCCAGCAGCACGAACACCGACACGAATGCCATCGTAATCGCCGCCACCGGCAGTGCGAAGGAGCGGACGTCGGCGAGCCCGAGCGAGATGATCAGCACCGCGCCGAACGCGGCCGATTGCGGCGCGCCGAACAGCGACGGCGACGCCAGCGGGTTACGGAGCAGGCCCTGCAGCGCCGCGCCGGACAGGCCCAGAATGCCGCCGATCGCCAGCGCCAGGATGGTGCGCGGCAGCCGGATCTCTTGCACGATGATCTGCTGCACCTCGCCACCGAGCCCGACCAGCGCCTGTACCACGGTGAGCGGCGACAGCTTGACCGGTCCCACCGCGAGCGATCCGATCGCCAGCAGGGCCACGAGCACCGCGAGCGCAGCGGTAACGGCCGCTGCGCGCGAATTCGGTCCGGAACGTCGGGTCATACCGCGCTCATTTCTGCACGGTCGCGGCGGCCTGGTCGAGCCGGTGATAGCCGTTGAGGCGATAGATGATGGTGGAGACGATCCAGCTCGCCACGAACAGCGCCACGATGCCGTAGCCGAGCGCGCCGAAATTGGAGTTGAGCTCTTCGATCCACTCCCAGAAGGCGCCTTCGAGATGGAAGCGCCCGGCCAGCAGCCCGAGCGTCTCGATGCCGCCGATCAGCAGTGCGACCAGCACCGACACGGTGGTGATGGTCATGTTGTAGTAAAGCTTACGGATCGGGTTGCGATACGCCCAGCCATAGGCGCCGAGCATCAGCACGCCGTCGAGGGTGTCGACCAGGGTCATGCCGGCGGCAAACAGCGCCGGAAACACCAGGATCGACCAGTGCGAAATGTTGCCGGAGGCGTTGGCGGCCAGTCCGAACAGGCTGATCTCGCTAGCGGTCTCGAAGCCGAGCGCGAACAACAGCCCGATCGGAAACAGCTGCCAGCTCTTGGAGACGAAGCGGAACAGCGGCCGGAACAGCCGCGCCAGCCAGCCGCGCTGCTGCAGTAGCTCGTTGATGTCGTCGTCGTGCACGATCTCGCCGGCCTTGGCCTTCTTGAACGCGCGATACACGCCGCTCAGCACCGACAGATTGGCGATGGCGATCGCGAACAGAAACAGCGCCGATGCCGAGGTGCCGATCACCCCGCCGATTTCGCGATAGCCCGAGAATCGCTCGGTCAGCGAATTGGCCGCGATCGCGATTGCCAGCGACGCCACCAGCACCACGGTGGAATGGCCGAGTGCGAAGAACAGCCCGACCGCGACCGGCCGCTTGCCCTCCTGCATCAGCTTGCGGGTGACGTTGTCGATCGCTGCGATATGGTCGGCATCGAGCGCGTGGCGGAGGCCGAGGCTGTAGGCCAGCACCGCGGTGCCGATCAGCACCGGCTCGCCCGCGAAGGCGGTCAGCGCCCAGGCCCAGGCGGCTATGTTGGCCAGCACCAGCCCGCCGAGCACGGCGATCAGGCGGAAGCGGAATCCATCGGAAGAAGCGGGCAGAACGAGATCGGTCATGGCGGTCTCCGGCCGGTGAGCAGCATCCTGTCACCTGTGCGGCGGACCGCTCCAGCCGCGCGCGCCGCACGGTGGAAGATGACGTGCTCAGGCCGGTCTCCTGGCTCACGGGTCGTCGCGATCCTTCGCCTTCCCGGGCAAGTGCCGCCCAGTGGCTGATTGAAGGATCGCTCGCCGCTCACAGTTGCGGGCGCAGCGCCGGATTTGGGTTTGCGGCCATAAGCTTTGGCCCGCACCGGCTTCCCTGTGCCGGACGATTCCCGGCACACCTGAACGGGCGCGATCAAATGGAAGCGGGCCTGCTTTGTCAATCGCCGCCTTGGTCGGGCCGCCGACGGTTCAGGCGGGCGTGCTGAGCTTCAGCCCGATCATGCCGGCCACGATCATCGACAGGCACAGCACTCGCACGCTGCTGGCCGGCTCACCGTACAGCGTCATCCCGACCACGATGCTGCCGGCGGCGCCGATTCCGGTCCACACCGCATAGGCGGTGCCGAACGGCAGCGATTTCAGCGCGATGCTCATCAGGCCGAAGCTGGCCAGGATCGCGGCCAAGGTCACGACCGCGGGCCAGAACCGGGTGAAGCCCTCGGAATGCTTCAGGCCCAGCGCCCAGACGATCTCCATCAGGCCCGCGGCAAACAGCGCGAGCCAACCGGTCATGGCTTGTTGCGCGGCGGCAGCGTCAGCCCGGCGCGC
>NZ_QTKI01000407.1:0-4239 GCF_010820945.1 Rhodopseudomonas sp. BR0C11 | reverse complement strand
CCTGGAACACCACGATCCCGTCGCGCTTCCTCGACGAACTGCCGGCCGCCAATGTCGAGATCACCGAGTCGAAAGGCGGCTCCGGCTGGGGCGGCATGAGCGGCTACGGCCCGTCGCGGTTCGACAACGTCGAGTCGTTCGGCTCGAGCTACTCGACGCCGGGCTGGCAGCGCGCCCAGGCGCAGCGCGGTCGCAGCGGTGGCGGCAGTAACGGTGGCCGCAGCGGCGGCTTCAGCGAAAGCGGCTCGTCCTACTCGTCCGGCACCACCCGCCGCGCCCCCTTCACTATCGAGGGCGAGCTGGTCGCCAAATCCACCGGCACCGAGTCGGCGTTCTCGCTGAAGGATCGCGTCTTCCACCAGAAGTTCGGCTACGGCCACGTCACCAAGATCGACGGCAACAAACTCACCATCGTGTTCGACAAGGCCGGCGAGAAGAAGGTGGTCGACAGTTTCGTGGAGCGGGTGTGATGGCGCACTACGTCGCCTTGATCCATCAGGACGCCGACGGCAGCTACAGCGTGTCGTTTCCCGACATTCCAGGCGTCGTCACCGCCGGCGAGACGATCGAAGAAGCCGAAGAAGAAGCCGCCGAGCTTCTCGCCTATGCGATTGAGGATTCAGATGGTGCGATCGCGCTGAAACCGCCGCGGTCGATCGACGAACTGAACAAAGACCCCGCCTTCGTCGCAGCCAGCAAGGGCGCGATCGTGGCGATGATCGAGTTTGACGCCGACGCAGACGCGGCGGAGTAAACCCCCGCCTCTCTCCGTCATTGCGAGCGAAGCGAAGCAATCCAGAAACTCAGTGCACAGGGTCTCTGGATTGCTTCGTCGGCTTCGCCTCCTCTCAATGACGCGGTGAGGTTTCGGTGCCAGGAAGCCAAGACGCGATGAGGTAGCGAGGGTCGGTGCCACCAAGCCGCGACACGAAATTTTCCCCTCCCCGGCCTGTTCGTCCTGTCGGTTGCACCAATCCTCAGCCGTCCTTATGTAAGCCGCCCGCACGTCACGGCTGCGGTCCGCCTGTCCCCGCCGAAGTTTCGCGAGCCCGCATGGCCCCGATCATTTCCGTCAAAAATCTGAGCAAGACCTACGGCACCGGGCGCAAGGCGCTGAACGGGGTCAGCCTCGACATCATGGGCGGCGAGATTTTCGCGCTGCTCGGGCCGAACGGCGCCGGCAAGACCACGTTGATCGGCACGATCTGCGGGCTGGTCAATCCGACCGGCGGCAGCGTGACGGTCGACGGCCACGACATCATCACCGACTATCGGGCGGCGCGCGAGCTGATCGGGCTGGTGCCGCAGGAACTGCACACCGACGCATTCGAGTCGGTGTGGGACACGGTGAGCTTCTCCCGCGGGCTGTTCGGCAAGCCGAAGAACCCGGCACATATCGAGAAAGTGCTGCGCGACCTGTCGCTATGGGACCGCAAGGACAGCAAGATCATCACGCTGTCGGGCGGCATGAAGCGCCGGGTGATGATCGCGAAAGCGCTCAGCCACGAGCCGCAGATCCTGTTTCTCGACGAGCCCACTGCGGGCGTCGACGTCGAACTGCGCAAGGGAATGTGGGAGGTGGTGCGCGCGCTGAAGGCGACCGGCGTCACCATCATCCTGACCACGCACTACATCGAGGAAGCCGAGGAGATGGCCGACCGCGTCGGCGTCATCAACCACGGCGAGCTGATCCTGGTCGACGAGAAATCGGCGCTGATGCAGAAGCTCGGCAAGAAACAGCTCAAGCTGCATCTCGACGCCCCGATCGACACGGTGCCGCCGCAGCTCGCCGCCTATGGCCTGACGCTGTCGGACGATCGCAACAAGCTGATCTACACCTACGACACCCGCGCCGAACACACCGGCATCACCGCGCTGCTCGGCGACGTCCGCGCCGCCGGCATCCGCTTCCACGATCTCGACACCAGCCAGAGCTCGCTGGAAGAGATCTTCGTCAGCCTGGTGAGGACGTGAGCATGAACCTGCGGGCGATCCGCGCGATCTATCTGTTCGAAATGGCGCGGACTTGGCGGACGCTGATGCAGAGCATCGTATCGCCGGTGCTGTCGACCTCGTTGTATTTCATCGTGTTCGGCGCCGCGATCGGCTCGCGGATCGACCAGGTCGAAGGCGTCAATTACGGCAGCTTCATCGTGCCCGGCCTGATCATGCTCAGCGTGCTGACGCAGAGCGTCGCCAACGCCTCTTTCGGCATCTATTTCCCGAAATTCACCGGCACCATCTACGAGATCCTATCGGCACCGGTGTCGTTTCTGGAGATCGCGGTTGGCTATGTCGGCGCCGCGGCCAGCAAGTCGATCATCCTCGGCCTGATCATCCTGGCCACCGCCGGCCTGTTCGTGCCGCTGCACATCGCCCATCCGGTATGGATGTTCGCATTCCTGGTGTTGACCTCGGTGGCGTTCAGCCTGCTCGGCTTCATCATCGGCATCTGGGCCGACGGCTTCGAGAAACTGCAGGTGGTGCCACTCTTGATCATTACGCCGCTCACCTTCCTGGGCGGCAGCTTCTATTCGATCTCGATGCTGCCGCCGGTCTGGCAGACCATCGCGCTGTTCAACCCGGTAGTTTATCTGGTCTCCGGCTTCCGTTGGAGCTTCTACGAGATCGCCGACGTCAACGTCACCGTCAGCCTTGCCGCCACTTTCGGCTTCCTGCTCGCCTGCCTCGCGGTGGTGTGGTGGATCTTCAAGACCGGCTATCGCCTGAAGGCCTGAGCGCGGCAGCTTCGCGAGACACGTCGCAAACAAAAAGGCGCGACCCGATGGCCGCGCCTTGATTGTTTATGAGGCGCTCGTCTTAGCGGCGATAGCAACGGAAGTTGCCGCTCCGGGTGTAATAGCCCTTGCAGCGATGGCCGCGGTGATAGCGGTAGCGCGGGCCGTGGTTCGGCAGGCCGAGCACGCCGTTCACCGCACCCACCGCGCCGCCGACGCCAGCACCAATCGCGCCGCCCACAGCGCCGCCGATCGGTCCGGCCGCGCGATTGCCTTCACGGGCGCCCTGCTCCGCGCCGCGCACGATGCCCTGCGAATGACCCGCGGTCGGAATCGCCAGCACCGCGAGCGCCAGGGCGGCTGCTGCGAACAGTGCTTTAAACGGGGTGCGCTCGGCGCGAACGGCGAACGCCTTGGCAGTGGTCTTCATCGATGTCCCTCCGGATTGAAACGCCCGACAGAACGCCAGGCGCGGACTCTGCAGCACATTAACACGCCCGCGCGCCTCGGGTTCCCGTTTCGCCGAGATTCCGCCGTGGTGGTGTCTTGATGCTGCCGCTGGAGTCGCCGAAGCCATCTTAACGATGCCGAAGGTTTTGCCGCTGCGGCACAGCGGCGACTGGAAACTGTCGCAGCCGCTATGCATATTACCATCGGGCGGGCAAGGAAGTGAAAGGATCGGGCCAGGAGGCCGCACAATGCGTTCGTATCTCGTATCTCTGACCGGCCTGATCCTGCTGGCGGTCTCGAGCACCGCTCAGGCGAAAGTCGCCATCACCGTCGACAAGGACAATCAGCAGCTCACCGTCGCGGTCGACGGGGTCGAGCGGTACCGCTGGCCGGTATCGACCGGCAATCCGTCGCACGAAACGCCCAACGGCAAATTCCAGACCTTCCGGATGGAAGCCGACCATTATTCGAAGGAGTTCGACGATGCGCCGATGCCGCATTCGATCTTCTTCACCAAGCAGGGGCACGCCATCCACGGCACCGACGCGGCCGGCAAGCTCGGCGTGCCGGTGTCGCACGGCTGCGTCCGGCTATCCCGCGACAACGCCGCGACGCTGTACGCGCTGGTCGAGAAGGAAGGCGTGCTCAACACCACGGTGACGCTGACCGGCTCGTCGCAGGTCGCGCTGGCGCGGCTGAAGAGCAAGGGCGGCAATGCCATCGCCCGTGCCGAACCGCTGCCATCTCCGACCTATGATGCCAACGGCCAGCCGATCGACCTGGTGCCGAGCCGGCCGCGCGCGGTGCGCCCGCAGGTCACCGATGACGGCTACATCTATCCGGCCGACGGCAGCTACGCTGACCGCCGCTACCCGGCCCCTCCCGGCTATCGCCGCGTCGCGCCGCCGCAATACGGCTACGTCGAGAACGACTCCTACGCCCAGGACTACGCGCCGCGACGCTATTATCAGCCGCGCGGCTATTATGACGGCGGCTATGGCGGCTACTCGGCGTACTGAGCCGAGCCAAGACTGATCCGATCGACACGCGC
>NZ_QTKI01000406.1:0-4249 GCF_010820945.1 Rhodopseudomonas sp. BR0C11 | reverse complement strand
GATGAAGATCGGCTGGCCGCGCCAGAACACCTTGACGACCTGGCCTTCCGCAATCGGCGCCAGATCGACTTCGAGCGGGAAGCCGGCCGCAACCGTGCCGGCATCGGGATTGAGCTGAGACACGAACGGCCACACCACGGCGGCGGTGCCGACCGCGGCCAGTGCCCCGGTCGCCAAATACAACACGTCGCGGCGGGTCGGCTGTTCAGACGTAATGGCGGTCATCTTCGTCTCCTGAAGGTTATCCGTTGGCCGGATTGCCGTGCCGGCCCGCGGTCGAATGCGTCGTCCAATGATGCGGATCGCGCCGCACCTACGTTTTGCGAAGCTCGCCGGCGGCGCGGGCGAGGATCGCAACAAGCTCTGCTTCGTTGTCCGGGTCTTTGACGATCTGGCGGATCGCGACTTCCCTGAGGTTGTCGAGCGCCGCCCGCAGCAGCGGCGGCAGGTCGTTGCCCTCGGTGCCGCTGTCGCCGTTCTGTTGCCGCATCATCTCGCCGAACGCGGCGAGGCGGTCGAACACCGCATCGGCCAACGCGCGATTGGCGGCCAGGTGCTCGCGGCCCTCGTCCGTGACGAAATACAGCTTCTTGGCGCCTTCCGGCTGGGCGATGACATGGCCGGTTTCTTCAAGGAAGGTGAGCGTCGGATACACCACGCCCGGACTCGGGGCGTAGAAGCCGGCAGTCTTCTCCTCGATCATCTTGATGATGTCGTAGCCGTGGCGCGGCTGTTCGGCGATCAGCGCCAGCGCGATCAGCTTGAGGTCGCCCTGCGCCAGCATCCGGCCGGCGCGCATCATCTCGCCGCCGCCCATTCCGCGGCCGCCCATGCCCCGGCGGCCCCACCGGCACCCGGGCATCCCAAACCCGCATCGTCGCGGGCTGTTGTCGACGCCGTCCATGACGACCTCCTGAAAGATATATCTTACCTAGGGACGCCTCCGCGGGAAGTAAAGATATATCTTTTGAGAGCGCAGCGACATTTCGGCCCGGTGCGACAGAAAGGTGTCTTGTTACTTATCCCGTTCCACGGCCTGTGGTTTTCCGATACAGATCGTTTGATCCAGATCAAACTTAGAACGGGACCAAAATATATCGTCCGAACATATTCAAATGTTTCCCCGACATTTGAACCCCGCCATTGCGCACCCTGCGCTCGGCTCGGGCGCGAGGCTGACGGCCCCGGCAGAACAACAGGAGAAGATCATGATCAAGGTTGCCATGTTGCTTTGGATTATCGGCGGCGCGACGCTGGCGGGCATGATGATTATCGCGGTGCTGGCGGTGCCGAGCCTGTCCGAGCAGGCGATGCATTGGATTCCGATCGCGGTCGGCTGCGGCTTCGTGATCGCGATGCCGATCTCGTTCCTGGTCGCGCGCAAGATCGCGCGGCCCTCGATGCGCTAAGCGACTCCCCCTCGAGACGCTCGCGCGAGCGTCTCGATCCTGCGTGATTGATCCCGCATGATTTCGCCCGGAGACGGCCGTCCCCTCTCCGGGGCGAAGCTCCAGCGAAAGCCCTCCCTATGACAGAAACCAATATCGAGGGGCCGCTCTACGCGCCCCGCAAGAAAGTCTATCCGCAGGCGGTGCATGGCCGCTTCCGCAGGATCAAATGGGCGCTGCTGGCGATCACGCTGTCGATCTACTACTTCACGGCGTTCTTGCGCTGGAACCGCGGCCCCGGCCTGCCCGATCAGGCGGTGCTGATCGATCTGCCGGCGCGGCGGTTCTATTTCTTCTTCATCGAGCTGTGGCCGCAGGAGGTGTATTACTTCACCGGCCTGTTGATCATCGCCGCGCTGGCACTGTTCCTGATGAACGCGCTCGCCGGCCGACTGTGGTGCGGCTATCTGTGCCCGCAGACGGTGTGGACCGACCTGTTCTACGCGGTCGAACGGCTGATCGAGGGCGACCGCCGCGATCGCATCACCAAGGACAAGCACGGGCTGACCGTGCGCCGCGTCGGCGAACTCGCGCTCAAGCACTTCATCTGGCTGATGATCGCGTGGTGGACCGGCGGCGCCTGGGTGCTGTACTTCGCCGATGCCCCGACGCTGGTGAAGGAGCTGGTCACCTTCCAGGCGCCGATGGTCGCCTATGTCTGGATCGGCATCCTGACCTTCACCACCTACACCCTCGCCGGCTTCATGCGCGAGCAGGTGTGCATCTATATGTGCCCCTGGCCGCGCATCCAGGCGGCGCTGACCGACGAATGGGCGCTCAACGTCACCTATAAATACGACCGCGGCGAACCGCGGATGTCGGTGAAGAAGGCCGAAGTGGTGCGCGCCCATGGCGAGACCGCGGGCGACTGCATCGACTGCCACCAGTGCGTGAACGTCTGCCCGACCGGCGTCGACATCCGCCAGGGCCTGCAGCTCGGCTGCGTGCAGTGCGGCCTGTGCATCGATGCCTGCAACACGGTGATGAAGCAGGTCGGCCGTCCGCCGGATCTGATCGCCTACGACACCGACATCAACATCCAGCGCCGGCTCGCCGGCAAGCCTTCGGTGTATCGGCCGATCCGCGCCCGCACGCTGCTGTATTCCGGGCTGATCGTGCTGGTCGCGGCGGTGATGGTGTATGCGCTGGCGACGCGCGGCTCGCTCGACATCAACGTGCTGCACGAGCGCAATCCGCTGTTCGTGACGCTGTCCAACGGCGGCGTGCGCAACGACTACACCGTGCGGCTGCTCAATAAGCGCCCGACCGCCCGCGTGATGCAGGTGTCGGTGAGCGGCGTGCCGGGCGCCCGGCTGCAGGCGGTCGGCGTCGATCCGGACGCCAAGGACCGGCTCGACGTCGAAGTCGGCCAGGATCAGACCCGCGAACTGCGGCTGTCGGTGATGGTTCCGAGCGAGCAGGTGCCGAGCAAGTCGATGAACATCACGTTCGAGATCAAGGACCCGCAGACCGGCGAGATGGCGACCGCGGTCGACCACTTCGTGCCGCCGACCTCGAACTAACTGAACCGGCCCGGGGCGGCGCAGACTGCGCCTCCCCGCCTCGCCCTACACCACGTCGTCGACCGGCTGCAGGTCGATCCCGAAGGTTTCGAGAAATTTCGACGTCATGATGTAAAATCCGATCGCCAGTTGCAGTTCGACCAGCGCAGCCGGCGTCAACCGTCCGGCGATGTCGTCGAACACCGCGTCGGTCGGACGATCGAGCTTCACCACCTCGTCGGTAAAGGCGAGCGCGGCGCGCTGAGCGGCATCGAAGCAGTCGGCACTGCGCCAATCATCGAGCGCAGCGTTCTGCGCGGCGCTGACGCCGACACCGGCGCCGATCTTTTTGTGGGCGGCGACCTCGTAGGGCGCGTTGCACAGGATGCCGGTACGGGTGATCGCGAGCTCGCGCAGCACCGGGTCGAGTTCGCCCTTGAACCGGATCGCGCCGCCGAGCCGGCAGTATTGCTCGAAATGGCTCGGCGCATGCGCCAGCATCCGGAAGATGTTGGCGTTGCGGTTCTTGGTCAGAACCTCGCGGGTGCGCGGGCTCGCTGTGGCCTCGTCGCAATAGTCGATCCGCGCCATCGGTCTCTCTCCCTTGTTGTTGTTCGTGTGCGTCGCGATCAGCCGCGGATCAGGTCCGATAGCCCCTGATAAACCAGTGCCACCGACACCACGAACAGCAGCGCGTAGGCGATCCGGTAGAACAGCCCGGTCGGCGTCCGCTTCACCAGCCAGATCCCCGCCATGTTAGCAGCCGCGGCAAGCGGCAACAGCGCCAGCGACGTGCCGAGATTGGCCGGGGTGAATTGCCCGAGCAGAAAATACGGACCGATCTTCAGCGCATTGATGATGGCAAAGAAGATCGTGGTGGTGCCGACCAGCACCAGCTTCGGCAGCAGCTGCGGCAGCATATAGACCTGATATGGCGGGCCGCCGCCTTGCGTCATGAACGACGTGAAGCCCGACACCGCGCCCCAGAATACGCCGGCCGCATCCGACAGCTTCACGGCCGAGGCATGCGGCCGCAGCCAGACGTTGAGCACAAACGCCAGCCCCACGCCGCCGACGATCAACCGCACCGCATCGTCCGACACGATCGAGGCCGTCCACCACGCGATCGCCATTCCGGCCAGCGCCCCAGGCAACATCACCTTCAGGCTGCGCGCATCCCAATGATGCCGATACACGTATAGCGAGATCAGATCCTGGGTGATCAGCACCGGCAACAGCAGGCCGGCAGCTTCGAGCGGCGGCAGATACAGCGCCAGCAGCGGCGTCGCCGCAATGCCG
>NZ_QTKI01000405.1:0-4251 GCF_010820945.1 Rhodopseudomonas sp. BR0C11 | reverse complement strand
GGCGAGACCGCTGCTGCGACAAATCGGCAACCCTGTTTCGAAACATCGTGGGTAATTCCGATCGAATCGAGCGCAGGAGCGAAGTCTTAACCAAGCGTTTACGCCAGCGTGGAAATGCTGGCCCAGAGCCAGAAAAACGAGTGAAAGCAATGACTGCCGTCGCCACCGCCGAACTGTTCGGCATCGACCCTCTCAACGTTTCGGATCGTTATACCGCCGCGCAAGCGCTCGGGGTCGTGCGGGATGGGATCATCACCGGCGAAGGCCCGACCACCCGCGGTCGGGTGCATTTCTCCCGCACCCTCGACGCCGCCGACACCGCGTGGTGCATGGGTATCCTGACCGCGTCCGCGGTCGACAATCAGCCGATCAGCCGGGCCGAGGCCGAAGCGCTGTTCGAGATCAACGATGCCGCCGCCGAGCGTGTCGATGGCGGCCGGTTCGATGATCTGTTCGCCAAGGCCGTCGCCCATCACGCCGCGGCCGCCTCCGGCCTGCCGGTGCCGGCGCGCAGCGTCGCGCTGTCGCCGGACGTTGCGATCGAGTCCTGGGCTCCGACCCAGGCGGTCGGCGTCAATACCGAAGTCCTGGAGTGGATCTCGCGCCAGATGCGCGGCACCCGGCGCAGCAATCACACGCTGATGCGGCTGGTCGCCACGCTGGTCGGCGTCGCGACGCTGCCGCTGATCAGCCAGGTGCCGCAGATCTTCGATCTCGGCGTCTGATCGTCCGAAGCCAAGTTCTGCAAGCAAGCGGCGGGGTTATTTCCCCGCCGCTTTTTGTTTGGAGGTCTCGCCGTCGAGGCCGAGGGTGCGGCCCGGGAAACCGGCGGCATCGAAGTAACGCTGCTCCCCGACGCGCTGCATCGCCAGCACGGTGCGCAGCCCGTTGGCGGCGTATTTCGAGCGGACCGTCTCCTGCGTGGCTTTCGGCACGGCGCCGTTCGGCATCGCCTCGGTCATCACCCGGCCGATCAGCTTGCCCTTGGTGGTCGGATCGAGCCCCATCAGCTTTGCCGCGGTGAACCCGACGTCGGCGTTGCTCACCGGCAGCGGGTCGGCGAAGCCGGCTTTGAAGTCCGGGCCGGTCGCCGCCATGAAGTTCATGGTGTCGCCGCGGCTGAACGAGCCGTGCATGCCCTGGCCCTGGCGCAGCACGGTGTCGGCGACCTGCACCGAGCACTGCGTCGGCTCGGCGCAGCCGGACGCGTAGGACCGGAAGTTGACCACGATCGTCGGCGTCGGCGTCGCGGCCTTGCCCTTCAGGTTGAGCGCCGACAGCGGCAGCGCGCCGGGGAAGCTGCCGAGCGAGTCATCGACGAACAGCCCGCTGACGTAGTCCTGCTCGAGCAGGGCCCGGATGGTGCGGCCGGCGAGCTTCTTGTCGCCGGTCGGCAGGTAGATCAGGTCCGAGCCGCCATTGGTGGCGACGACCAGATCCGGCTTGGCCGGATCCTTGCCGAGCACGCCGTTGCCGGCCTTGGGGTGGGCGTTGTCGCCGACCGGCGCGTTGCCGTTGTTGGGATCGAACAGCGGCAGCTTCAGCGCCTTCGCCAGATCGATGGCGAGGAAGCCCATCGGCAGGAAGCCGGCCGGGGTGTCGTCGTAGCTCGCCTTGGCAGACGGCGAGGTCTTGCTCTGCTTCGAGATCGTCGAGAAGCCGTGGTCGGCCGAGACGATGATGTTGGTCGAGGCGGAGAGCCCGAGCTCATCCAGAGCTTTGCGCAATTGCGCGAGGTTGTTGTCTGCATTGCGGATTCCGGCCAGCGAAGTCGGCCCGTTAATGCCGGGTGTCAATTCGTTCAGGCTATCGCCTTGATTGTGCTGGCTTCCATCCGGATCGCGGGACCAAAACACCAGCACGAAAGGCTTGCCGCGCTGCTTGAACAGCGGCAGCACAGCCTTGGCGGCGACGTCGGCGAAATAGGCCTGCTGCACGACGTTCGCGACCAGCGTGCCGGGCGTCTTGGCGTCGCCGGCCTTGGCGTTCTCGCCGCGGGCCGGTGGCTTCTGCGGCAGCCCGAGCTTGTCGAGCTCGGCCTTGAAGTCGTCAGGCAGGGGCACGCCCTTCGGCGAACCGGTCGCATCATCGATCACGATCGAATGCGGACCTGGCTTGTCGGCCCGGTCGGTGTGGTCGAACAGCAGGGTCGGGCCGAGCTTGCCGATCGCCGCGGTGCTCAGCCCCTTGTCGCGGGCGAGCTTAAGTAGGCTTTCCTCGTTGAGGTAATTGCCGTCGAAATGATTATCGATGTCGCCGAGGACGTCATCGTTCTCGATGAACGGAACCACGGTATTACCGGCCGGCGGAACGCTGTAGCCAGTATAGATGGTGTTGCTGAAGGTGCCGGTGTCGCCGAGATAATGCCCGGTCGCCATCGCCGAGCCGTTCGCCATGGTGAAGGTCGGAAACAGCGAATGCGGATTCTTGAAATTGACGCCCTGATCGCGGAGCGCGGCCATCGCCGGGGCGGTCTCCGGGCTGACGGACTTCGCCCGCAGGCCGTCGGGAATGAACAGAATCAGGTTGCGGGGCGGAGTGTTCTGGGCGAAAGCGGTGGAGACGGACAGCAGGCAGAGGCCCGCGGACAGTAGGGCGAGTGTGCGGCGCATGACAGGGCCTTGGGTTGATTGGGGCCCACGCTGGGGACCCCTTCGCAATATCTAGTTTTCCCCGGCGACAGAATTGTTACAAGCACACCCGCAATGCCCCGTCGCTGCCCCGCCCGGGACAGCAGAACCATCCAAGGTTGCAAGAAAAAGAGCATGTTCAAACGAATTCTGATCGCCAACCGCGGCGAGATCGCCTGCCGGGTCATCAAGACCGCGCGTCGTATGGGTATCGAGACGGTCGCCGTCTATTCCGAGGCGGACCGCGACGCGCTGCACGTCGAAATGGCCGATGAAGCGGTGCTGATCGGCCCCCCGGCGGCGGCCGAGAGCTATCTGGTGATCGAGAAGATCGTCGAGGCCTGCAAGAAGACCGGCGCCGAGGCGGTGCATCCGGGCTACGGCTTCCTGTCCGAGCGTGAGGCGTTCGCTAAGGCGCTGGCTGAGGCCGGCATCGTGTTCATCGGCCCGAACCCCGGCGCGATCGCCGCGATGGGCGACAAGATCGAGTCCAAGAAGGCCGCCGCGCAGGCCAAGGTTTCGACCGTACCTGGCTTCCTCGGCGTGATCGAGGACGACAAGCACGCCGTGAAGATCGCCGACGAGATCGGCTATCCGGTGATGATCAAGGCCTCCGCCGGCGGTGGCGGCAAGGGCATGCGCATCGCGCACTCGCGGGCGGAAGTCGCCGAAGGCTTCAACCTCGCCAAGGCCGAGGCCAAGGCGTCGTTCGGCGACGACCGCGTCTTCATCGAGAAGTTCATCGTCGATCCGCGCCACATCGAAATCCAGGTGCTCGGTGACAAGCACGGCAACGTCATCTATCTCGGCGAGCGTGAATGCTCGATCCAGCGCCGCAATCAGAAGGTGATCGAAGAGGCGCCGTCGCCGCTGCTCGACGAAGTCACCCGCCGCAAGATGGGCGAGCAGGCGGTCGCGCTGGCCAAGGCCGTGAACTACGACTCCGCCGGCACCGTCGAATTCGTCGCCGGCCAGGACAAGAGCTTCTACTTCCTCGAAATGAACACCCGCCTGCAGGTCGAACATCCGGTCACCGAAATGGTCACCGGCATCGACCTGGTCGAGCAGATGATCCGCGTGGCGGCCGGCGAGAAGCTGGCGCTGGCGCAGAAGGACGTCACGCTGAAGGGCTGGGCGATCGAGTCCCGCGTCTATGCGGAAGATCCGTTCCGCAACTTCCTGCCGTCGATCGGCCGCTTGGTGAAGTATCGCCCGCCGGCCGAGAGCGCAGCCTCCGGCATCACGGTGCGCAACGACACCGGCGTGCAGGAGGGCGGCGAGATCTCGATGTTCTACGACCCGATGATCGCCAAGCTGGTGACGCACGGGCCGTCGCGCGCCGCGGCGATCGAGGCGCAGACCCATGCGCTCGACGCGTTCTACGTCGATGGCATCCGCCACAACATTCCGTTCCTGTCGGCGCTGATGACGCATCCGCGCTGGCGCGAGGGCAATCTGTCGACCGGCTTCATCGCTGAAGAATTCCCGCAGGGCTTCCACCCGCGGGTGCCGGAGGGCGAAGTCGCCCGCCGCATCGCCGCGGTCGGTGCGGCGATCGACCGGGTGATTGGCGAGCGCAAGCGCAAGATCCCGGGTCAGATGATCGGCCGCGCGGTGATCC
>NZ_QTKI01000404.1:0-4283 GCF_010820945.1 Rhodopseudomonas sp. BR0C11 | reverse complement strand
GAGCGAGCACCGCAATCGCGGTGACGGCGGTCGCTATCGTCCAGCCGCCGTCACTATAAAAAGACGCCGCTCCGGCAGAGCCGGAACGGCGTCAGGAGGGAGAGAGATCGCGGCGCGCTTGGTTACGGCGCGCCGTTGGGTATTCGTCGCGCGGCGCTGATCACCAGGTGGCGTCGAGGCCGAGTAGGCCGAGGATCTGGCGGCGCAGGTCGGCCAGATATGGATCGCCGCGGTGGCGTGGATACGGCGCCTCCACCGCGATATCGGCCTTCAACTTGGCCGGACGCTCGCTGAACACCACCACGCGTTGCGCCAGGAACAGCGCCTCCTCGACGTCATGGGTCACCAGCAGCGTCGTGAAGCCCTGCCGCTGCCATAGCGATACGATCTCGGTCTGCATGCTGAGCCGGGTCAGCGAGTCGAGTTTGCCGAGCGGCTCGTCCAGCACCAGGATGTCCGGATCGTTGACCAGTGCCCGGGCCAGCGACACGCGCTGCGCCATGCCGCCGGAAAGCTGGTGCGGATAGGCATTGGCAAAGCCGCTGAGCCCGACCAGCGCCAGCGCCGCATCGACGCGGTGACGCTCGCTCTTGAGGATGCCCTGCGCCTCCAGCCCGAGCGCCACGTTCTTCCACACCGTCCGCCACGGAAACAGCGTCGGATCCTGGAACACCACCACCCGCGACGGATGCGGCCCGGTGATGACGCGGCCATCTTCGAGCAGCCTTCCGGCCCGCGGCGGCTCGAGCCCCGCCACCAGCCGCAGCAGCGTGGACTTGCCACAGCCCGACGGCCCGAGCAGCGCGACGAACTCGCCGGGCTTGGCGCTCAGCGTGACGTGATCGAGCACCGGCAGTTCGTTGCCGTCGATGTCGAAGTGGTGGCTGACGTCGACAACGTCGAGCGCAGCGCCGGCGGCTTGCGGCGGCTGCTTCAATGCGACGGCGCTCACCATTTCACCACACCCTTCTGCCAGACCAGCAAGCGGTCACGGACCTTGAACAACGCCGTGATGGCGCCGGAGCAGAGCAGCGACATCACCAGCAGCGCCGCATACATATTGGCGTAGGCCGCCCAGCCCTGCGCCCATTGCAGGTACCAGCCGAGGCCGGACTTCACGCCCATCATCTCCGCCACCACCAGCACCGCGAACGAGGCGCCGAGGCCCATGAACAGGCCGACGAAGACGTGGGGCAGCGCAGCCGGGATCGCGACCTTGAACACCAGGAACGACGGCTTGGCGCCGAGCGTGCGCGCGACGTCGTAATAGGCGTTCGACACGCTGGCGACGCCCGACCAGGTCAGCACCGTCACCGGGAAACCGGTGGCGAGCGCGATCAGGAAGGTCGAAGCGCTCCAGCTCGAGGGGAACGCGAAGAACGCGATCGGCAACCAGGCGGTCGCCGGCAGCGGGCCGATGAAGCGCAGCACCGGATGCACCCAATAGCCGACCGCACGCGACCAGCCGATCGACACGCCGGTGACGAAGCCGACCGCGGCGCCGATCAGGTAGCCACCGAGCTGCAGCTTGATCGATGCGAACACGCTGTCGAACAGCTTGACGAAGTCGTCGGTATAGACTTCGACGATCGCCTGCGGCGGCGGGAAGAACGGCAGCGGCAGCACACCGAGCTTGGCGGTCAGAACCTCCCACAGCGCGAGCACCACGCCGAGCAGCAGCAGCCACGGCGATCGCCGCCGCAAGGACTCGCCGACCCGCTGCGACCAGAACCCGGCCACTGCCGCGATCGCGATCACGCCGCCGAACAAGAAGGCGGCGATCGCCACCTCCTTAGTGCGCGTCCAATCGCCGATGTCTTCCCGCCACAGACAGGACAGACCGAACGCGATCCAGCCGAGGCTGGCGGCGAAGCCGACGAAATGCCCGCGCAGCGCGCGAAGCACCGACGGCGTGCGGGACGCAAGTCGCGTCCCGACGTCGAGATCAAGCGTCTCAGACGCGGAATACGTCGGCATAGATCTTGTCCGCAAATTTGGTGGTGTCGGTCGAGGGCTTGATCACCGAGACGGCCTTGAGGTCGTCGGCGTAGAGCTTCAGCTCGTTTTTGAGCTGCGCGCCGATCGGGTGGTGATCATGAGTGTGGTACTTGATCAGCGCCTGAATATCCTCTTCGGTGACGATCTTCGGTGCGTAAGGCAGGAAGGACTTGGCCGCCTTCTCCGGATTCTTCGACGAGAACTCGGCCGCGTCGAGCAGCGCCTGGGTCAGCGCGCGCGCCACCTGCGGCTCTTCGCGGATCAAGCTGCCGCGGACGCCGACGATGCAGCAGCTCACATTGCGATAGACTCCGTCGAGATTGGAGCCGATCTCCTTGAACTCGCCGTCCTTGAGGAACGCGTGCGCCAGCGGATCGGACGCCAGGGCCGCCTGTGCCTCGCCCTTCTCCACTGCGAGCCGAACCAGGTTGGCCGGATACTGCTTCCACTCGAGATCCTTGGTCGGATCGATGCCGGCCTTGGCCAGCTGGATCGAGAAGAAGTTCTTGCCCGGACCGGCCTGATCGTCGATCGCCACGACCTTGCCCTTGAGATCGGTGACCTTGCTGATCTCCGACTTGGTCGGCGCGATCGCACGCAGGCAGCCGCCATGGGTGCCGGCGACGATCTTGACGTCGAACCCCTGCTCCAGCGGCTTCAGCCAGCGCAGCGCCATGCCGACGCCGGCGTCGCTCTTGCCGGTGGCGATCGCTTCGAGCAACTGATCGGTCGAGCCGGAGAAATTCACCAGTTCGACGTCGAGATTCTGCTTCTTGAAGAAGTCGTAGTCGACCGCGACCGGCACCTGCACCGAGCACACCGAGGTGGCGTTCCACGACAGCTTCACCTTGCGCGGCGCGCCGGTCAGCGGCGTTGCTTCACCGGAGGTCCGGCAGATCGGCGCATCCGACAGATCGTAGCCGATCGGACGGGCGGGAAATGCCTGAAGGCCGAAGGCGCCCGCCGGCGCCGCGATAACGCCCGACGCCGCGCCCAGCAGCACGGAACGCCGGCTGATCCACCGGCCTTTTTCTTGGTTGCTCATGAATGTCCTCTTCGCTTTCAGGGCTCGGGCCGCATCCGTTGCGGCAACTATCAGCAAGCTTGTTCGGCCCATTTCTGCCGCTCTCGCTGATGAGATTCAGAGCTCACATGATCGAGGTGCGCCGGTATCCGGTCAATGAAACACGATTTCAAATGACCCGCCTGACAGAGAACATCACGGGCGTCGTACAGGCAGGGACAGCGAAGCGACCCTCACGGAGAATGGCGTTCTCAATGACGCCGCCTGCACAGCATGATTATCTCTGGCCGAACCCCCGCTTTGATGAACAGAGTCGCGCGGGGAGTTGTCACGGCATGCCGGAGAGAGTGGACGCGAACTACACGCCCTTGAACGCCGGCGCCCGCTTTTCGAAGAACGCGGCGATGCCTTCGCGGTAGTCGTCGGCGGTGTTGACCGCCTCGACGGTGGCGCGGGTGATTGCGGCAGCCTCGGACGGTCCCTTCGGCAGGGTCGCGCCGACGAACCCTTTGAGCAGCTTCACCACCAGTGGCGCATTGGCGGCGATCTCGGCCGCGAACTGACGCGCCACGGTGAGCTGATCGCCATTCGGCACCACGCGATTGACCAGCCCGATCTCGTAGGCCCGATGCGCGTCGATCGAACCGCCGACCAGCAGCAGCTCCATCGCGATTTTGTGCGGGATGCGCGCCGCCAGCGAACTAATCAGGCCGCCGCTATAGCCGACCTTGGCTTCCGGATAGGACAGCACGGTGTTGTCGGCGGCGATCGCCAGATCGGCGAACTGCACCAGCACCAGGCCGCCGCCGACCACGAGGCCTCCGATCGCCGCGATGATCGGCTTGTCGACCGGAACGCCGACGCCCGGCACCGCCCGCCAGAAATCGTGCGGGATGTCTTTCAGATTGGCTCCGGCGCTGAAGGCGAGGTCGCCGTTCGCTGTCAGGATCGCGACGTGGTCGCTGCCAGCATTGAACCGCTTCCACGCGGCATTCAGGCCCTCCACCACCGAATGGTCGATGACGTTGTGCTTGTCCGGCCGGTTGATGGTGATCTCGGCGATCCCATTGCGGGACTCGTACAGTACGCTCGACATCGGCGTTTCCTCTTGTCTTGCTCAGTTCGTCGCCTGGCTGGCGATCTCGATCAGCTTGGTCTTCTGGCCCGAGCGCGGCAGGCTGCCGTGCGGCAGGATGTCGACCACAGGGCGGAACGTCAGCAGTTCGCGAACACGGTGCTCGATGTCGCCGGCGAGATCGGC
>NZ_QTKI01000403.1:0-4287 GCF_010820945.1 Rhodopseudomonas sp. BR0C11 | reverse complement strand
GCCGGTCGTCCCAGCGGATGATGGACCGGTTATTATCGGATCGCGGCCATGGTCGGCTTTTGCTGATGGGTTGATGACCCTTGACGACGACGGGAGGAATCAGGCACTGCGCGAATTGTTAAGCCTCTCCTCGTAGCCGCTTGGTGATCCGTCACCGAGGACATGGTCTCGGAGGTGGCGGATGGAGCCGGCAAAACGCGAAAGCGGTCGGCGGGTGTGGTGGACTCAATCCCGAGCGAAAGCAACCGAGGCAAAGCCGGAGCGGCTGGGGTATCAATCGGCCCCCGTAAGACGATCGACCACCGGATAGGGTTGTGAGTAGACGAGCCGACGTGGATCGGTGCGAAGCCCCGGCGGAGACGTCGGGGCTTTTTGCTTCGAGGGGTGAGAACCTCTGAAGGGTGAAACGAGCGGGCTGGCGGTGCCGCGCGGCCGTCATTGAACCGCAATTGAAAGCCCCGGCGGAAACGCTGGGGCTTTTTGCGTCATAGGGTGGCGGACGAGAGTCCGCTACGAGACTGCGGTTTCGTTTGTTTCGCGCTCCCCATGCGTGAGGCGTTTCTTCCCTAGACTTCGGCCCGCTGCACTCGACCCGTGCGGCGGGCCGCTTCGTTTCTGCCATAGGGTGCGGCGTGCTTTCGAGCTGGGGTGCTGCCCGGTCCCGCGTCTCCGCCTCAGCCCGAGGCTGCCGCAACCTCCGAGAGTGTGACGGCAGAGGCCATCCGCGTTTGATCGTCCTCGGCGCGGATGGCCGATGCTTAGTGAGGTTCAGCTATGTGCCAATGCAAACAGCGCCGTGACGCGCTGGTGAACGCGGTTCGCGCCGCCTCCAAAGGCGATGCCGAAGACGTCGCGAACCAGCTGCAGTTTGTCGGCCGGTCTTCGGTTGAAGACTTGGCCAATCTCTTCAGTCGGGGTGTTGCCGCGTCCAGGCAACGCCTGCTGAACCGATGAGTGGTGCGCCGCTCTCGTTGAAGGTCGATGCCGCGCCGATCGCGCGCATGGCGAATATGTTCGGGGCGCTGCAGCGGCAAACGCGCGCGCTCGTGATGGTGCGGGCTGTCAATCACACCGGCGCCAAGGCGCTGACCCAGATGCGCCGGGTGCTCGTTCCACAGACGGGCCTGAAGTACCGAACGCTGAAGCGCGCGGTGACCGCCAAGAAAGCCTTCAATGGCGGCGACTTCGTTATCAAGTCGCGCGGCGGTGATATCCGGCTGAAGTTCTTCAAGCCGCGTGAGACGCGCCGGGGCGTGACGGCGGCGCCTTGGAACCGGCGCAAGGTGTACCCCGGCACGTTCACCAAAGGCGGCCGATTCCCGAAACGCGTTGCGCTATCGATGGGAGGCACGGTCCTCCACCGCGTCGGCAAATCTCGCGGCCCGCTGAAGGTTGTTCGATCGGGGCTCTTCATCCCGACCGAGATGGTCACCGGCAATTCGGAGGCGGCGTTCTATGCCACGGTCGAGCGCGAGCTGCCCGGCCGGCTCGCGCACGAAATCTACCGCGTTCTCGGGTAACGGGATACGCTGAAGGCCGCCGCAGTCGGTAATAAAACGTCTCAAAAAGTGGATTGCGCGCAACAATATTGCGCGTTAGGGACCGTAAAAACGGTATTTAGAGCGCACGACGCGAGTGCGGCCCGAGATATCGACAGTAGATCGATTTGAATTCGGTACACGTGAACGCGTGAGGGCGCACGTGTCGGTGCACGGATGACGGACGGCGGCGAATGGATCTCCATCACGGACGCAGCGGCGAGGTTGACGGCGGCAGGTGACGTCGTCGATCGCTCGACGCTGTCGCGCTATGTGAGCCAGCACGCCGAGGCGCTCGCGACCCGTCGCGAGGGCAAGTCCAACCTGGTCGAGTTCGGCGCACTACAGGCCCACCGGGCCGAGAATGTGAGGCTGCGGCGGGCCTCGCAGCTGCTGCCGGGGCGCCAGGGGCCTCCGGTGGTGCTTCCGGCGGCCTCCGGCGGCTCCACGCGCTTCGCAGGCTCGCAAGCCGATGGTGCGGCCCGCAAGGCTCAGGCCGATGCCGAGATGAAGGAGATGGACCTCGCCGAGCGACGCGGCGAGCTGACCGTCACCTCGGAGGTCGATCGAGCCGCACGCGATGCGGTGGCGCTGATGCAGAGCGCGTTCGATCGCGCGGTCGACAGCGAGGCGGCGTCGGCCTCGGTGAAGTACGGCTGGGATGAGCGCATCGTGCGCCTGGTGCTGAAGTCCTACGCGCGGCGCGGTCTCGATGTCTTCCACGGCGAGGTGCTGAAGATGCTCGACGGCATCAACCGCGCCGAGATGGCCGCGGCGCAGGGTGACGACAGCGCCGTCGAGGCGCCGCTGCAATGAGCTTCGTCGATACGCGGCTGCGGTTTCCGCTGCTGCCACCCGGCGCCAAGGTACTGTTCGGCGGTCTCGCCGCAGCATCGAAGCCGGTCGAGGATCTGACGATCAGCGAATGGGCTGATCGCTACCGCGAGGTGTCGGCCGAATCCGGCTCGCCCTGGCCGGGCAAGTTTCGCACCGATCGGGTGCCGTACTTGCGCGAGCCGCAGGACTGCCTGCATCCGGACCATCCGGCGCGGCGTGTCACGGCGCGCTGGGCCGCGCAGCTCGGCAAGTCGACCGCGATCGAGAACTGGTTCGGCTACATCGTCGACCGCGCGCCGGGCCCGATGATGATCGTGCTGCCGACGCTCGAGGAGGCGACGAAGTTCAACCGGGTCAAGCTCGACCCGACGATCACCGCCTCGAAGGCGTGGAATCACAAGGTCGCGCCGGTCAACAGCCGCGACGAGAAGGCCTCGACGACCGCCTACAAGCGGTTCTCCGGCGGTTACTGCGTCATCGTCAATGCAGGTTCCTCCAAGGGCCTGCAGATGGTGTCGATCAAGTACCTCGCGATGGACGAGGTCACCGGCTATCCCCGCGACGTCGACGGCCGCGGCAGCCCGCGCGACCAGGCCCGGGCGCGGCAGAAGATGTACGGTAATCTCGGCAAGGAGTGGGAAGGCTCCACGCCGGGAATCGAAGGCGAATGCATGGTCTCCGCCGACTTCATGGCGGGTGATCAGCGCTACGACTACGTGCCGTGTCCGCATTGCGCCGCGCTGCAGCCGCTGCAGATGGAGCAGATGCGGCCGGCGGACGAAGCGCAGAAGTTGCCGGTGCATTTCCGGTGCCTCGCCTGCGACGGCGTGATCCTCGACGGCCACAAGCACGAGATGCTGGCCGGAGGCGTGTGGATCGCCCGGTGCCGGGCGGGGCAGACCCGGTGCCGCTGGTGATCAAGCCGGCGGACCTGCCGCGCTGGCGTTGCGACCCTTGCGAGGGCCGCTGCGCTGACTGGCAGCCGAGCTATCATCTGTGGGCGGCCTATGCACCCCGCGAGCGCTTCGCGGACATCTGGGAGCGCTGGGAAGCGGCGCAGACCGACACCACGAAGCTGCGGACGTTCTATCAGCAGGATCTTGCCGAGCCCTACAATCCGGGCGTTGGCGCGGTGGAATGGGAGAAGCTGCTCGAGTCGGCCAGGGCACATCCCTATCCGCGCGGCAAGGTGCCGGCCGAAGCCGGGCTGGTTGTCTCGGCCGCCGACGTCCAGGGCTACGGCATCAAGTGGGTGGTGTACGCCATCGGTCCGCGCGGACAGCGCTGGCTGATCGACTGCGAGGTGTTCGAAGGCAAGCCCGACCAGGAAGACGAACCCTGGATCGCGCTGTCGGATGCGTTGGGGCGGAAGTACCAGACCGCCGGCGGCAACGAAGTCGGCATCGATCTCTCGGGCGTCGACTCCGGCTTCTGCACCGATCGCGTCTATCGGTTCTGCTCGAACCGGCCGCACTGCTACGCGCTCGATGGCCAGCATAAGCAGGGCTTGCCCTGGCTCGGTTCGCCGAAGAAACGCGACATTCGCGACCGGAACAAGCGCATCATCGGCAAGGTGCTGCTCTATCCGGTCGGCCTCTACGACGTGAAGACAGAGGTGGTCGCCGGCCTCGCCAATCTTGTCGATGGCCCAGACAAAGCCGGTCGCTGGCCGCGCAACACGCTACACCTCACCGGCGAGCTCGCCGACGAGCACTTCGTCAAGGAGCTGACGGCCGAGCGCCTGGTCGACCCGGAGCAGGAAAGCCGGGCGAACGCCAACAAGCGGCAGCGTTCGCTGGTGAAGCCGAACGCGCCGCGCGAATGGCAGAAGCTGCCGGGGCGCGCCAACGACTGGTTCGACGCCACGGTCTACGCGTTTGCGCTGGCCTGGCATCTCGAGCACAAGCGCCGG
>NZ_QTKI01000402.1:0-4339 GCF_010820945.1 Rhodopseudomonas sp. BR0C11 | reverse complement strand
TTCTATCTGACCCGCGACGTCGCCGAGCATAATTACTCCGGATACGACACCCGGTTCTGGACCCGCCTGATCATCCCGGTGTGGAGCCCGGAGGCACCGGCGCCACGTCGGCCGCTGATCACCAAGTGATCCGTATTTTGCAAGGTCGATGAACACAACGCCTTGGCTGCCTGGCCGGTCTTGATCAACGGATGGCGTAGGCCCTGGCCACGGGGGACTAGGCCAAGGAGCGAGAGCAGGGTGGTCCTGCCTCGCTCCTCACGCCTTGAGCGGCAGACAAACTGTGGCGGGCCGAGCGGAAGCCAACCCGCGGGTCGTCTTACAACTCCTGCATCCGCTTCTTGTCGAGCATCCGGCTTGTGTAGGTCTTCACGGTGTGGAAAGCCGCAACCGGATTGTGGCTCAGGACCCGGTCCTTCACCACCAGCGTCGTCACCGGCGCTTCGGCGTGGCGGATGAACAGCGAGTCGTGGCCGACGCACAGGCCCATGATGACATTGAGCTGCGTTTCTTCGCGGTTGAGCAGGCGGGCCTGCAGCACCGGATTGCAGCACGCCTCGTGGCCGCATTTGATCTTCATCTCTTCGGGCACGCCGATCTCGGTCTTGTCGATCGAGCCGACTTTGCACAGTGCGGTGCGGGTCTCGAAGCCGGCGAGCCGAAGGATGTCGACCAGCACCTTGGTCTCTTCGATCAGGCCGATGCAGGTGGCGATACCGATCCGCTTGGCGCCGATCCGGCGCGCGAACGCCACCGTCTCTTCGACGCGATTGAGCTTGCAATAATACAGCCCCTCGACCTCGGCCGCCGCCCGCGCCAGCGTCGCGTCGACCGCATCGCCGGAATACAACTCGACCAGTTCCTGCCGCTCCTCGGGCGCGAGATCCGTCGTCGCGCAGATGCCGGGGTAGCGCTTGTCGTGACGATAGCAGTTGAATTGCCCGCATTCGGAGCAGGTGACGACGTCGGGCTTCGGTTTGGCCATGAGTGCATTTCCAGGTGAGATGGTTCAGAGATCCGCGTAGCCGGCCGGCGCCGGCCACGCAATTGCGCAACGCGTCGGTCGGCCTGCGTATTTGGTTATTTGCGCTTGTTGAGCGCGAATGCGAGGCGGTCGCCACCAAACTGGATTGTAGTCACCAGGATCACCAGCAGCACGATCACGGTGACCATCACCTGGGTGTCGAAGCGCTGATAGCCATAGCGATAGGCGAGGTCGCCGAGACCACCGGCGCCGATCGCGCCGGCCACCGCCGAGGCGTTGATCATGCTGACCAGGGTGATGGTGAAGCCGGCGACGATGCCCGGCCGCGCTTCCGGCAGCAGCACGTGCCAGACGATGTGCCAACGGCCACAGCCCATCGACTCCGCAGCTTCGATCAGGCCGCGGTCGACTTCGCGCAGGCTGACTTCGGCGATGCGGGCGAAGAACGGCACGCTGGCGACGGTCAGCGGCACCACGGCGCCGAGCACGCCGTAGCTGGTGCCGACGATCAGGCGCGTGAACGGGATCAGCGCCACCATCAAGATCAGAAACGGCACCGAGCGGACGACATTGACCACGCTGCCGACGCTGGAATTGACCCAAGACTGCTCGAGGATGCCGCCCTTGCTGGTGGCGACCAGCAGCAGCGCCAAGGGCAGGCCGATGCCGAGCGTGATCAGCGACGACGCACCGATCATCAGCAGCGTATCGATGATGCCTTCGATCAGGCGATCAATGACCAGCGGAGACAAAACCCAGATCCTTCACTCTGTCTGCCAAGAGGTGCGCGCGCTGCAGGACCGCGTCGCGGTCGTCAGCGGCATCCACCGAGACGATCAGATGGCCCTGGGCGCGGCCCTGAATGCGATCGACGCCGCCATAGACCAATCGTGTCCGCGCGCCGAGCGCTTGCGCGATCGCGCCGATATCGGGATCACGGTCGCCGGTGCCGGTGAAGTGCAGATCGAGCAGCAGCGGATCCGAGGGATCGCGCGGCACCGGCACCAATTGCGCCAGAATTTCCGGCGGAAGCGACCTGTGCACGGTGCCGAGCAGGGTCTGCGTGACCTGGTGCTTGGGATCGCCAAACACCTTCCACACCTCGCCGTGTTCGACGACCCTGCCGCGTTCGAGAACCACCACGCGGTCGCAGATCTCGCGGATCACCGCCATCTCGTGGGTGATCAGCACGATCGTCAGGTCGAAGCGGCGGTTGATGTCCTGCAGCAGTGCCAGGATCGCCTGGGTGCTCTCGGTATCGAGCGCGGAGGTCGCCTCGTCGCACAGCAGCACCTCGGGCCGATGCACCAGAGCACGCGCAATGCCGACGCGCTGCTTCTGTCCGCCCGACAGCCGCGCCGGATAGACATCGCGCTTCTCGGATAGTCCCACCATGTCGAGCAGTTCGTCGACGCGGCGTTCGATCTCGCGTTTGCCGACACCGGCGACCCTCAGAGGCAGCGCAACGTTCTGCCAAACCGTCTTCGCCGACAGCAGGTTGAAGTGCTGGAAGATCATGCCGACCCGGCGGCGCAGTCCGATCAACGTCGCGTGGTCGAAGGTGGCGATGTCTTCGTCGTCGACCAGGACGCGGCCGGCGGTCGGACGTTCGAGCCGGTTGAGCGTGCGGATCAGCGTCGACTTGCCGGCACCGCTGCGGCCGATGATGCCGAAGACTTCGCCGCGCTTGACGGCGAGGTCGACCTCGATCAACGCCGGTGTCGTCGAGCCTGGATATTGCTTCGACAGACGCTCGACGATGATGTGCGGGCTATCCGCGCCAGTCTGGACACGGCTCCGAGGGGCGATGCCGACGCCGGGTCCGGCGCCGGCGTCGGTGAGGGCGTCCATCACTCACGTTCCCAAAGCCGGACGTAGAGGTCGCCATACTGCTTGTCGAGCACTGCGCGCACTTCTGGAGCGGTCTGGTAGATTTTGATGAACTGCGCGATCCGCGGATCGTCCTTGTTCTTCGGCTGCGCCACGAAGACGATGCCGTAACGCGGATTGATCGGCTCCCAAAACAGTGCCGCGTGCGGATCTATCACGCCGGACGCCTTCAGGAAGTGGGTGTAGCCGTGCGCCAGGTCGACCTCGTTGAGCGACTGCGGCAATTGGTGGAAGTCGATCTCCAAGAATTTCAGCTTCTTCGGATTGTCGATCACCGCGTCGACATTGACCTGAGGGCCATGGTCCGGCTTCAGCTTGATCAGTCCGGCCGCCTCCAGCAATTCGAGGCCGCGACCGAAATTGAACGGATCGCCGGCGAGCGCGACACGGGCGCCGACCGGCAGCTCGTCCAGGCTCTTGTACTTCTTGGAGAACAGTCCGGTCTTATTGGCGATGCCGATGCCCACCGGTTCGAGGTCGAAGCCGCGTGCCGCCTTGACGACGTCCAAGAACGGTTTGTGCTGGAAATAGTTGAGGTCGATTTCGCCGTTCGCCAGAGAGGTGTTCGGCGTCACCGGATCGGTGAACTCGATCAGCTTGACGTCCAGACCTTGCGCCTTGGCGACCGCCACGGCGGCTTCGATCGGTGGGGCGAAGCCGGCATTGGTGCCGACCCGCAGCGGGCCCTTGGCGGCGTCGGCGATGGCGATGGAGGTCAGCGCGCCCAACGCCGCGATCAGGCCGAGCGTGCGCGCGGCGGTCTTCAGAACAGTCATGATGTGGTCCCAGGAGAGGAGGTGAAGGCAGCGCGTGGCGAGATGTCATCGCGCCCGCAGCATTGCCGCTGACGACAAGCCTAGCGTGCTGGATTGCGGTGCAACAAGGCGAAGCAAGTTCTTATTTATCGGTGCAGCAGAGAACGGCGACGCTGCGTTGTGCTGCGGATGTGAAACAGGACAACTACGTCGCGTGACGTTGCTTGGACTGAATCACATGGCTGAGGGTGACCTGTTACCTCGGTGTTCGCAGAGCCGACGTGCGAGGACGATGCGAGAGTCGATCGTGACGAGAGCTGCGGAGGAGCGGAGGCGGAGTTATCATCTTCATTCGTTCGCGATCGCAGTGCAAAGTTGCCGCGATCGCCGCGCCTCGGAAGATGATCTTCTAAAGATCGCCGCGCGTATTGACCCTCGTTGATGGGCGGCGCCAGTGTGGGGCCTGACGCGTTGTTTGCATGACTGTGAGCGGCGCACGCGTATTGAGAGCCTCACCTGTGTCCCATTCTCTTTCTTCACCGCGACCGAACCTCGTTCGTGCCGCGGCCGTATCGCTGTTGCTCGGTTCGCGCCAATGAGCAACGAGTTCGACTACGTCATCGTCGGCGGCGGCAGCGCGGGCTGCGTGCTCGCCAACCGGCTGAGCGCCGATGGCCGCAATCGCGACCGCCTTTTGGAAGCCGGCCGG
>NZ_QTKI01000401.1:0-4343 GCF_010820945.1 Rhodopseudomonas sp. BR0C11 | reverse complement strand
GAGCTCGAGATGGCCCGCAACGGTCCCGCCGTATTCCTCGGGAATCGCGACGCCGAGGAAGCCCATCTCGGCGAGGCCCTTCCACAAGTCACGGTCATAGTCGGCCTTGCCTTCGAGCACGGCACGCACCGCCTTCGGCGAGCACTTCTCGGCAAGAAACCGCCGCGCCTGATCGCGCAATTGCTTCTGGTCGTCGGAGAAATCGAAATTCATGGCGAGGTCTCGCTGTTGTTAGTTGTTAACTGATTTTTCGAGAGTTCGTCATTCCGGGGCGCGCGGAGCGCGAGCCCGGAATCCATAACCACCGCAGGGAGTATGGATTCCGGGCCTGCGCCGCTGCGCGGCGCATCCCGGAATGACGAACGATGGGTTGCTCAAATATCTCACTGCAGCACCATCACATCCGAATCCGGATGCTCGGCATACAGCCGCTCGACCAGGGCGGCGCGGCGTTCGAGGCCGGCGCGTTGGTTGATGTAGCCCTTGTCGGTGAGTTCGTTGCCGTCGATCGACGGCGGCTCGACCATCAGCATCGCGCGGGCGATCCGCATCGAGCTGGCGCCTTCGACTTCGCGGTTGTGCTTCTGCAGCCCGGCGCGCAGCGCCGCGAGCACGTCGGGATGCTTCACGACGTCCTCGAAGCTCGCATTCGGATCACCGATCATCACCCGGCAAGCGTTGAGGTTCGGCCAGGCCAGCAGGCCGATATAGGCGCGGTCCTGCCCCGCCACCAAGGCGTCCTGGATCACCGGGCTGGCCGCGGCGATCGCATCGGTGCGCACGGTGCTGACATGGACGAAGGTGCCGGTCATCAGCTTGAAGTCTTCGGCGACGCGGCCGGCGAAGATGATGCCCTTCACCGGATCGTTCGGATCGACGAACACGCCGGCATCGCCGATCTTGTAGAAGCCCTCTTCGTCGAACGCCTTCTCGGTGAGATCCGGCTGGCCGTAGTAACCGGGCATCACATTGACCCCGCGCAGCCGCAATTCGTATTTGTCGCCGATCGGCAGCATCTTCAGCTCGACGCCCGGGAACGGCAGGCCGATCAGTCCGACGCGCTCAGTGTCCCAATAGGTACCCGTCGAGGTCGGCGAGGTCTCGGTCGAGCCCCAGCCGGTGTAGAACACCAGCCGGTGGCCTGTGGCGCGCACCGCGAGCGCCTGCATCCGCTCGTACAGATCGTCGGGCAGCCGGGCGCCGCCATAGGCCATCAGCTGCATGTCCTTGAAGAACGACCGGCACAGCGCGTCGTCCTTCTCCATCGCGCTCGCCAGCGCCGCATAGCCGGCCGGCACGTTGGCGTAGTAAGTCGGCGAAATTTCGCGCAGGTTGCGCAGCGTCTCTTCGATCTGGCCGGGCACCGGGCGGCCGTCGTCGATGTACAGCGTGCCGCCTTCGATCAACAGCGGATTGAACGCCGCGTTGCCGCCCATGGTGTGATTCCACGGCATCCAGTCGAGCTGCACCGGCGGCGGGCCGTTCGGATCGCGCGGCCGCACCTGCATCATCATCGCAGCATTGGCGCACATCATCCGCTGGGTGTTGATCACCGCCTTCGGCATTCCGGTTGAGCCGGAGGTGAACAGGAACTTGGCGACGGTGTCGGGCGTGATCCGCGCGATCGACTGCGCCACCTGGTCGGTCACCGGGGTCGCCACCATGTCGTCGAACGCGATGCTGGCGATGCCGTCGGCCGGATTGGCGACGTGGATCACCTGGACGTCCTTCGGATCGAGCGCGTGCAGCGCCTTGGTGAAGGGAGCGCCTTCCTGCACCATCACGGCAGCCGGCTTCACCAGATCGAACAGGTACTTCAGCTTGAGGTGATCGTGGCTCATCAGCGAATAGGCCGGCGACACCGGCGCGGTCGGAATCCGCGCCTGCATCGCCGCCATCATGATCAGCGCGTGCTCGATCGAGTTGCCCGACAGCACCGTGAGCGGCCGGCCTTCCGGCAGCTTGAGGTCGAGCAACGCCTGGGTGAGACCATCGACGATGCGCTTGGCCTCGGCGTAGCTGACCTTGCGCCACTGCCGGTCCGGCCCCTTGCGCTGCGCCAGCCAGATATGATCCGGTCGCTGCTTGGCCCACTTCGCCAGCGCCATCGGCAGGTTGGGATCGTGATCCATCAGCGGGAAGCGCGACTTCATCACGATGACGCCGTCCTCGCGGCGATCGACATCGATCTCGCGCGGCAGCCAGTTCACCTTGCGAAACGGCGGCTTGGTCATCACTGCGGCTGCGCTGGCAGTCATCTGGTGTTCTCCCGTTTTCTCGGCCTCTTGCCGGGCCAACGTTGAATTGGTCAGCGGTTGCCGTAGACCGGCTTGCGCTTCTCGAGGAACGCGGCGACGCCTTCCTTGAAATCCTCCGAGCGCGAACACAGCACCTGGTTGCGATCCTCCATCGCGATCACCTGCTCGACCGAGCCGGCATCCACCGCCATGTTGAGGCACTCCTTCGACAGTCGCAAACCGACCGGCGACGCCGCCATCATCGCATCGACGAACGGCTGCGCCGCGGCTTCGAGCTGATCGTCTTCCACCAGTTCGGAAACGAGTCCGGTCATCAGCGCGCGCTCGGCGCCGATGAAGCGGCCGGTGAGGATCAGTTCGGACGCCACCGAGACGCCAACGAGGCGCGGCAAAAAGTAGCTGGTGCCGATATCGCAGCCGCCAAGGCCGAGCTTGATGAAGGCACAGTTCATCCGCGCGCTGCGTCCGGCGATGCGGACGTCGGAAGCCAGCGCCAGCGCAAAGCCGCCGCCGGCCGCGGCGCCGCGGATCAGCGATATGATCGGCTGCGGGCAGCGGCGCATCAGCATCACGATGTCGGCGATCCGGCGCTGCGAATCCAGCGACTCGGTGACGCCGGGTGTGGCGTTCTCACCGGCGCGGCGCGCCATTGCATGTTTGAGGTCGAGACCTGCGCAGAAATTGGCGCCTGCGCCTTTCAGCACGACGACGCGCGTCGTCCGATCGCGCTGCAGGCGGCCAAAATAGTCGTTGAGCGCGTCGATCAGGCCGGGATCGAGAGCATTGAGGCTATCCGGCCGATTGAGCGTGACCCAATCGACCCCGTCACGATGATCGACCAGCAAGGCCTCGGTCACGCCATCACTCCCGTCAGTTCTTGTTCTTATACGCCGCTGCTGCGACGTTTAGTCGGACCGCCGTTCCGGCGATAGTCGCTCCCCTCCCAAATACAGGGAAAGAAACAGTCCTGCGCTTCGAATTCCGCCGCGCGAGAGATCGTCGCTATGTGACAAACTACACGCGGCGGAGATCGAAGGCTCACCCTCTCCCGAAACGGAAAGGGTGAGAAGTGCGCGTTTAGCGCGGCGCCATGCGGATGGCGCCGTCGAGACGAATGGTCTCGCCGTTCAGCATCGGGTTCTCGACGATCTGCACCGCGAGCGACGCATATTCCGACGGATCGCCGAGGCGGGCCGGATGCGGCACCTGGGCGCCGAGGCTCTTGCGGGCGTCTTCCGACAGACCCATCAGCAGCGGGGTGAGGAACAGGCCCGGCGCGATGGTCATGACGCGGATGTTCATCGACGCGAGATCGCGCGCCACCGGCAGGGTCATGCCGACGATGCCGCCCTTCGAGGCGGAGTAAGCAGCCTGGCCGATCTGGCCGTCGAACGCCGCCACCGAGGCGGTGTTGATGCAGACGCCGCGCTCTTCGCCGATGGTCGGCGCGCTCTGCATGCGCTCGGCGACGAGACGGATGCAGTTGAAGCTGCCGATCAGGTTGACGTTGATGATGCGCGAGAAGTGGTCGAGCGGATAGGCGCCGTTCTTGCTGACGGTCTTCACCGCGCCGCCGATGCCGGCGCAGTTCACCAGCACGCGGACGATGCCGTGCGCGGCTTCAGCCTTGGCGATCGCTTCCTTGACCGGCGCTTCCTGCGACACGTCGCCGACGCAGGCAACGCCACCGATCTCGGCGGCGACCTTCTCGGCGTTGTCCTTGTTCATGTCGAGCACGGCAACCTTGGCGCCCTTGGCGGCCATCGCCCGCGCGGTCGCGGCGCCGAGCCCCGAACCACCGCCGGTGATGAGAACGGAGACGTCTTTCAACTGCATTGGATATCCCTTTCCTTGGGCGCTTTCTTGAAGCTTGATCTCGGACGACACCGCTCGCCGACTTTTAAGAGCGGTCGGGCCGACGCGTCCCGCGTGGTTATTGCGCTGTTGGTCCGGGCCTTCAACAGCCCCTTGGGCGTTTCCCCGATCGTTGAGGCCGGCAAAAGGTCGCGACTTGGTCCGCTACCGATCCGGCTCGAGGTCTCTCCTTGGGTTGCGTTTCGTTGAGCTCGCGTTCCGACAGATTGC
>NZ_QTKI01000400.1:0-4369 GCF_010820945.1 Rhodopseudomonas sp. BR0C11 | reverse complement strand
GATGTGGGTGGACGAACGGCGGCGCGACCAGATCGATGTGTTGGCGAGGCAGTTTGGAGATGTCGTCGGCGGCCGGTGACGGGCCTGGCACGCTCAGCGCGACTGCGATGACGGCGGCGTTCAGGAGGAGACCTCTAGGGAATAACATCGTTGTAATCCCTTCGCCTGGGTACGGGAAAGGGAGGCCGTACTAATCGCGCTCTGGTTGTCCAGCGCCTATAATGCTCGAAAATTCCGGTCGTTAAAAATCAGTAAAGCCTACGCGGACGGTTCATTGAAAATGCCTCCGTCCGCGCTCCACTCCAGCAAGAGCGAAGTCTGGGCTTGGATCACCTCCATCAAACGGATGGCACAAGCCGCGACCAGCGCTGCGGCCGTTGACCCGCTACAGCCTCGGCACTGCTCCGTCAGCGGCCGGTGAAGTTCGGCGCGCGTTTCTCGACGAAGGCGGCGGCGCCTTCGCGCAGGTCGGCGGTGACGAAGGCACGGCCCTGCTGCTCGGCTTCGTCGTCCAGCACCTGCGCGAGCGGGGCGCTCCATGCCGCTTCGATCTGGCGCTTGATCAGGCCGATGCCGATCGGCGGACCGGCCGCGAGCTGCTCGGCGATCGCCATCGCTTCGTCCATCAGGCGCTCATCGTCGACGGCCTGGAAGATCAGGCCGGATTGCTCGGCCTGTTCGGCGGACAGCGGACGGCCGAGCAGCGCTAGGGCGCGGGCGCGGGCGACGCCGATCGCGCGCTGCACGAACAGCGAGGTGCCGGCATCGAGTGCGGCGCCGAGCTTGACGAAGCTCAGCACGAACTTCGCCGAGCGCGCCGCCAGAACGATGTCGCCGGCGAGCGCAAGTCCGACGCCGGCGCCGGCCGCGGGGCCGTTGACGGCGACGACGATCGGCTTCGCGGCGCCGCGCATCGCCTCCAGCACCGGGCTGAGTTCGGCGCGCATCCACGGCGCGACGTCGGCGCCGGCGTTGAAGGTCTCGCTGCCGAGCGCCGCGCCGGCGCAGAAGCCTTTGCCGGCACCGGTGAGCAGGATGGCGCGGACCGCGTGGTCGGCGAGCGCCGCGTTCAATTCGGCGCCGAGCTCGCTGAGCAGGCCGCGGCGCATCGCGTTGTATTGCGCCGGGTTGTTCAGCGTCAGCACCGCGACGGCGCCGCGCCGCTCCGACAGAACCAGGGTCATCGCCGTATGTCCGCTTACAGGATCAAGCCGCCGCCGCAGACCAGCACCTGGCCGCTGACGTAGTTGGATTCCGGGCTGCAGAACAGATACACCGCGTCAGCCGCTTCCTCCGGCGTGCCGCCGCGCCCGAGCGGGATCATCCGCGCCATCGCATCCAGCATCTGCGGCTGCACCCCGACCTTGATGTCGCGGCCGGCGACGTCGATGGTCTTCTGCTGCGCCTCGATCGGCTGGGTGAGGCGGGTGTTGATCAGGCCGAACGCGACGCAATTGACGTTGACCTTGTAGCGGCCCCATTCTTTGCACAGCGTGCGCGTCAGTCCGACCAGCGAGGCCTTCGCCGACGAGTAGCTGGCCTGGCCGGCATTGCCGTAGAGCCCGGCGATCGACGAGATGTTGACGACTTTGCGGAACACCTCCTGACCGGCCTCGGCTTCCTTCTTGGCGAATATCCGGATCGGCTCGGCGGCCGCGCGCAGGATGCGGAACGGCGCCACCAGATGCACGTCGAGCATCGCCTGGAATTGCTCGTCGGTCATCTTCTGGATCGTCGAGTCCCAGGTGTAGCCGGCGTTGTTGACGATGATATCGAGGCCGCCGAAGGTCTCCCCGGCGGCGCCGACGAAGCGATCGGCGAAGCCCGGCTCCGAGACGCTACCATTGATCGCGATCGCATCGCTGCCCATTGCCTTGATCTCGGCAGCGACGGCGTCGCCCGGTTCGGCGTCGAGATCGTTGACGACGACGCGCGCGCCTTCGGATGCGAGCTTCAGCGCGATGGCGCGGCCGATGCCGCGGCCCGATCCGGTGACCAGCGCCACCTTGCCTTGCAGTTTGCCCATGAGGTTTCCTCGAATGCTTGTTGTTATGACAGGGCGACGATCGCTTCGCCGGCGAGCTTGATCTCGCCGGTCTGGTCGCGGGCGGTCAGGGCGAGTCGGGCGCGGCGCTCGCCGCCGGCCTCGATCAGCTCAGTGACCTGGCCTTCGCAGGTGATCTCGGCACCGACCTGGGTGATCGCCGCAAATCGCGTCGAAAAGCTGCGGATCCGGCCCGGCGGCACCGCGTCGCTGAGTGCCTGGCCGAGATAGCCCATCACCAGCATGCCGTGGGTGAATACGTCCGGAAAACCCGACGCCTTGGCGAAGTCGATATCGACGTGGATCGGATTGTGGTCGCCGGAGGCGCCGCAATACAGCGCCAGCCGGTGGCGATTGATCGCCGGGAAGCGTTTGTGGACGATGCGGTCGCCGACCGCGGGGGAGGTGGTCATGTCCATCGTGTCGGTCATCCGTTGCGCACCACGATGGTCCGCGTCGTATCGGCCACGTGGACTCCGTGCTGATTGTTGACGGTGGTTTCGACGCCGATCAGCGTCATCGCGCCGCCCTTCTTGTCGGTGACGCTGGTCACCTGCGGGCTGAAGGTGAGGGTGTCGCCGACCATCACCGGGGCGTGGTAGGTGAAGCTCTGCTCGCCGTGCAGCACCCGTCCGAGATCGATCTGAAGCGCCGTGAGAAACTCGAACGGGTTTTCGTTGTCGAGCATCTCGAGGCAAAACAGATAGGTCGGCGGGATCGGCGGCGCCGCGAAGCCTTCGGCCTTGGCCGCAGCGGCGTCGCGATAAACCGGATTGGTCTCGCCGAGCGTGTCGAGGAAGTAGCGCAGCCGTCCGGCCTCGACATGGGCGGTCACCGGGGTGAACCGGCGACCGACAGCGGATTGATCGACCATCAGATTTGCCTCACGCGCGCTCGTACAGCGTCACCACGCAGGCGCCGCCGAGACCGAGATTGTGCTGCAGCGCGCGTTTTGCGCCGTCGACCTGGGTCGCCTCCGCGGTGCCGCGGAGCTGCCGGGTCAGCTCGTAACACTGGGCAAGGCCGGTGGCGCCGAGCGGATGGCCTTTCGATAGCAGCCCGCCCGACGGGTTGGTGACGAACTTTCCCCCATAAGTGTTGTCGCCGTCGGCGATGAACTTCTCGGCGCCGCCTTCGGGGCAGAGACCAAGCGCCTCGTATGTGATCAACTCGTTATGGGCGAAGCAGTCGTGCAGCTCGACGACGTCGATGTCATCCGGCCCGACGCCGGCATCCTCGTACACCTTGGTGGCCGCGGCGCGCGCCATGTCGTAGCCGACCACGCGCATCATGTCGTGCGCCTCGAAGGTCGACGCCGTGTCGGTTGTCATCGCTTGCGCGGCGATGCGGACGTCGGTGCGGAGGCCGTGCTTCTTGGCGAAGGCTTCGGACACCAGCACCGCGGCGGCGCCGCCGCAGGTGGGGGGACAGGCCATCAGCCGGGTCATCACGCCCGGCCAGATCACCTGGTCATTGAGCACGTCGTCGGCCGAGACCTCCTTGCGGAACAGCGCCAGCGGATTCTTCGCCGCGTGACGGCTGGCCTTGGCGCGGACCTTGGCGAAGGACGACAGCGGCGTACCGTATTTCTGCATGTGGCTGAGGCCGGCGCCGCCGAAATAGCGCAGCGCCAGCGGCACGCCGGGGGCGTCGATCAACTGATCGGCGGCGGCGTCGAAGTCCTCGAACGCGCTGGGGCGATCGACGAACACCGAGCCGAGCGCGCCGGGCTTCATCTGCTCGAAGCCGAGCGCCAGCACGCAGTCGGCAGCGCCGGAGGCGATCGCCTGCCGCGCCAGGTATAGCGCGGTCGAGCCTGTCGAGCAGTTGTTGTTGACGTTGACGATCGGGATGCCGGTCATGCCGACCTGGTACAGCGCGCGCTGACCGCAGGTGGAGTCGCCATAGACGTAACCGACGAACGCCTGCTGGATCGCATCGTAGCCGAGGCCGGCGTCGCGTAAGGCCAGCCGCGCCGCTTCGGCGCCCATCAGGGGATACGGCCCGTTCGCGCCCGGCTTGACGAACGGGATCATGCCGACGCCGGCGACGTGGACGGGTGACGCCATTGTTCTCTCCCTAAACTTACCCATTGGACTTTTTATTACCCGTGAGTAATATATGCGAGCTGCTGGCGAGTCAATCGATCGGCGCCGGATCAGTTACTTGCCAAATTGCTGCCTGCGGAATTTGTGATGAGCGGACACGCCGCCGACGACCGATCGCCCTGGATGCCGTTCGAGAGCCGCCGCCGCGCCCGCGACGAAAAGCGCGAGGCGGTGCTGCGAACGGCGGTGCATCTGTTCCTCGAACAGGGCTATCATC
>NZ_QTKI01000399.1:0-4404 GCF_010820945.1 Rhodopseudomonas sp. BR0C11 | reverse complement strand
GAACGAGATGCGGATGTTCGCGGCCGCTGCCGAAAAGGCCAAGTCGCTGGATCCGGTGAAGGTCGCGCAGGCGCTCGAAGACATGAAGTTCGAAGTGCTGGACGGCGGCGAAGGCATCATGCGGAAGGACGACCACCAGTTCTTCCAGCCGATCTACATCTCGTCGTTCGGTGACATTCCGGCCGGCCAGTTCGATGAAGAAAAGACCGGCTGGGGCTGGAAGCAGGTCGCCAAGATCGACACTGCTCAGACCATGCTGCCGACCACCTGCAAGATGGACCGGCCGTAAGCCTCACCCCGTCATGCCCGGCCTTGTGCCGGGCATTCACGCCTTCGGCGTGGACTCACAACAGACGTGGATGGCCGGGACAAGCCCGGCCATGACGACCTCACATCGTCAGGCGGCCTAACCCCATCATGCTCGAACTGATCGTCATTTCCACCCTCAATGGCGTTCTGTACGGAATGCTGCTGTTCTTGATGGCGAGCGGGCTCACCGTCATCTTCAGCATGCTCGGCGTGCTGAACTTCGCTCATGCCAGCTTCTATATGCTCGGCGCTTTCTTCGGCTATCAGATCAGCCGCTGGACCGGGTTCTGGCCGGCGCTGCTGATCGCGCCGCTGCTCGCTGGCGCGATCGGAGCCGCAGTCGAACGTTTTGGCCTGCGCCGCGTCCACCGCAACGGCCATGTCGCCGAACTGCTGTTCACCTTTGGGCTCGCCTTCGCGATCGAGGAAGTGGTCTCGATCATCTGGGGCAAGGTCCCGGTCGACTACCGCACCCCGGCGCTGCTGGATTTCCCGGCTTTCACGATCTTCTCGACCAACTATCCCGCCTACAAGATGTTCATGCTGGCGGTGTCGGTGGTGATCTTCGTCGGCCTCCTGGTCGCGCTGAAAAAGACCCGGATCGGGCTGATCGTTCAGGCGGCGCTGACCCACCCGCATATGGTCGCGCATCTCGGCCACAACGTCGAACGCATCTTCATGCTGGTGTTCGGCGTCGGCACCGCGCTTGCCGCCGTTGCCGGCGTGATCGCCGGCCCGTCGCTGGTGACGCAGTCGAACATGGCGGCGCTGCTCGGTCCGATCCTGTTCGTCGTCGTGGTGGTCGGCGGCCTCGGCTCGCTGCCGGGCGCGTTCATCGCCTCGCTGCTGATCGGGCTGCTGCAGACCTTTGCGGTGTCGATCAATGCCTCGCCCGCCTCGCTGTTCGGTCCGCTCGGTCCTGATCTCGCGGCCTCCTGGCTCAACGACATCTGGAACGTGACCATCGCTCAGATCGCGCCGATCATGCCGTATCTGCTGCTCGTGCTCATCCTGATCTTCCGGCCGATGGGGCTGTTGGGAACCCGCGAAACATGACCGACCTCGCCTCCAGCGCCGCGCCGCCCCGGCCGACGCTGTCCGAACGTGCCAAGTTCTACGGACTCTGGATCGCCACCGCGCTGGTGCTGCTGCTGTTGCCGAAGCTGTTCGCTTCCGGCGGCTCGCTGACGACGTTCAGCCTGGTCGGCATCTCGATCATCTTCGCGCTGTCCTACAACATCCTGCTCGGCCAGACCGGGATGCTGTCGTTCGGCCACGCGGTGTATTACGGCCTCGGCGGCTTCCTCGCGATCCACACCATCAACATCCTCGGCTTCAACAAATGGCCGATCCCGCTGCCATTTGTGCCGCTGATCGGCGGGTTCGCCGGCTTGTTCTTCGCCGCCTTGATCGGCTGGGTGATGACCCAGCGCTCCGGCACCGCATTTGCGATGATTTCGCTCGGCCTCGCCGAGCTGGTCGCCTCCTCGGCGCTGATCCTGCGCAGCTTCTTCGGCGGCGAGGCTGGTATCTCGGCCAACCGCACCAAGCTGTTCAAGGTGTTCGGCCTGTCGTTCGGTCCGCAGATCCAGATCTATTATCTGGTGGCCGCCTGGACCCTGATCGCCATCATCGCGATGTATGCGCTGACCCGGACGCCGCTGGGGCGGATGTGCAACGCCGTCCGCGACAATCCGGAGCGGGTGCAGTTCGTCGGCTATGATCCGCACGTGGTGCGCTATTTGGCGTTCTGCTTCTCGGGCTTTTTTGCCGGCATCGCCGGTGCGCTGGCGGCGATCAATTTCGAGATCGCCAACTCCGCCTATCTCGGTGCGGTGCAGTCCGGCACCGTGCTGTTCGCGGCCTATATCGGCGGCATCGGCTTCTTCATCGGCCCGATCGTCGGCGCGATCTTCGTCACCGTGCTGTCGCTGGTGCTGAGCGACCTGACTCAGGTCTGGCAGCTGTATTTCGGCCTGTTCTTCATCATCGTGGTGCTGTTCGCACCGGGCGGCATCACCGGCGTCCTGATGATGCATCGGCCGCTGCTGCGCGCCGGCATGCTGACGCGGATGTTGCCGAGCTATGTGATGGCCGCCCTACCGACGCTGGCGCTGTGCGTCGGGCTGATGCTGATGATCGAGACCACCGTGCACTACACCGTCAATCCGCACGAGGATCCGAACCGGGTGGCGTTCGGCATTCCGTTCAATGCCGCCAGCCCGCTGACCTGGGCGGCTTCGGCCGTGCTGATCATCGGCGGCTTCATCCTCGCCAAGATGGCGTGGAGCCGGGTCACGCAGACCTGGGACACCACGCTGACCGCCGCCCGCGCCAAGGTTCACGCCCTATGAGCACCGCGATCGAACTCCGCGGCGTCGAAAAGAGCTTCGGCGTCACCAAGGTGATCCAGAACATCAACTTGACGATCGCCCAAGGCGAACGCCACGCGCTGATCGGCCCGAACGGCGCCGGCAAGTCGACCACCTTCAATCTGATCAGCGGCTACATGCGGCCGACCACCGGCAGCATCCTGCTGCGCGGCGAAGAGATCGCCGGCATGAAGCCGTTCCAGATCAACCGCCGCGGGCTGTCGCGCTCGTTCCAGGTCACCAACGTGTTCGCCAACATGACGGTGTGGGAAAACCTGCGCTGCGCCGTGCTGTGGGCGACCGGGCATCGTTACGCGTTCTGGAAGAACGTCGACAATTTGCCCGAGGTGCGCGAGCGCACCGCGCAGATCCTGGAAGACATCCACCTCACCTCGCGTCGCGACGTCCCGGCGGGCCTGCTCACCTATGCCGAGCAGCGCGCGCTCGAGATCGGCATCACGATTGCCGGCGGCGCTAATGTGATCCTGCTCGACGAGCCGACCGCGGGCATGAGCCATGCAGAGACCGAACGCGCGGTGACGCTGATCCGCCGTCTCACAGAAGGCCGCACGCTACTGATCGTCGAGCACGACATGAGCGTGGTGTTCGGCCTCGCCGACCGCATCTCGGTCCTGGTCTATGGCCAGATCATCGCTTCGGGAACGCCGGACGAAATCCGCGGCAATCCGAAGGTCAAGGAAGCCTATCTCGGCGAGGAAGCGGCCTGATGCTCGAGGTGAAAGACCTGCACGCCTATTACGGCAAGAGCCACATCCTGCAGGGCGTCGACATGCATATCGACGCCGGCGAGGTGGTCAGCCTGCTCGGCCGCAACGGTGTCGGCCGCTCCACCACCGTGAAGGCGATCATGGGCGAAGTGCCGCCGCCCGGCAGCATCCTGTTCAAGGGCAAGAACATCGCCGGGCTGCCGAGCTACAAGATCGCGCATCTCGGGCTCGGCTACGTCCCCGAGCATCGCGACATCTTCCCGGGCCTGACGGTCCGGCAGAACCTGATGCTCGGCATCAAGAACCCGCGCAACCCCGGCAAATGGAAGCTGGAGGACATGCTCGATATGTTCTCCAACCTTAAGGCCCGTGCCGACACTCCGGCCGGCGTGCTGTCCGGCGGCGAAAAGCAGATGCTGACGATCTGCCGGACACTGATGGGCGATCCCGAATTGGTGATGATCGACGAGCCGACCGAAGGGCTGGCTCCGATCATCGTGCAGCAGGTCGGCGACCTGATCGCCGAAATCGCCCGCCGCGGCGTCGCCATCCTGCTGGTTGAGCAGAAGCTGTCGATCGCGATGCGGATCTCGCACCGGGTCTATGTGATGGGCCACGGCAAAATCGTGTTCGAAGGCACCCCCGACGACCTCAAGGCCAACGCCGCCATCCGCAAGGAATGGCTAGAGGTCTGAGCCACGAGCGGCTCAGTTTCGGCAAGGAGGCGGCTTGGACTTGTCACTCCGGACGGGAAGGCCCCCGCGGCGTGAGACCCTGGCACCCGAGCAGCGCACATCACGGACGCTTTCCCGGCGGTCAGGTTCCAGGCTACCCTTCCGGCCCGATCGCCGATCCCTTGTGAGACCGATGCTGCCCCCTGCTCTGCTCCGCGCCACCGACTGGTTTCGCGCTTACGCCGATAATCCCGATCCCCTCGCCGCCACCGGCAACCTGGTGGCCCTGGTGCTGGCCGGCAACGGGCCGTTTTATCCGCT
>NZ_QTKI01000040.1:0-19714 GCF_010820945.1 Rhodopseudomonas sp. BR0C11 | reverse complement strand
GTTCCAGGGCGGCATCGTGCCGGCCTATGCGATCATCGTCCGCGAGGCGATGCCGGCGCGCGAGGCCGCCACCCGAGTCGGCATCGTCATCATGGCCTCGGTGCTCGGCATGTCGTTCGGCGGCTGGATTTCCGGGGTGATCTTCGACGCCACCGGCTCCTACGCGGCCGCCTTCGTCAACGGCATGGCGTGGAACGCGGTCAACGTCGCGATCATACTGATGCTGTTGCTGCGCAGCCGGCGGCGCGGCCCACAGGTGGCGATGGCGTAGCGGGATCTTATCGGAGGCCGGAAACGAAAGAGCCGCGCAGCTGACAGCCGCGCGGCTCTTGTTGTGCGATGGAGCTGGGGGAGGCCGGCTCAGGCGGCCCGGACGCTCTGCAGGAAGTTGGCGACCTCGACCTTCAACCGGTTGGAGTCCTGCGACAGCGACTGCGCCGCCGACAGCACCTGGGCCGATGCCGATCCGGTTTCAGTGGCGCCGCGCTGCACGTCGACGATGTTGGCCGACACCTCGTTGGTGCCTCGCGCCGCTTGCTGAACGTTGCGGGCGATCTCCTGGGTCGCGGCGCCTTGTTCTTCGACCGCCGACGCGATCGTCGAGGCGATCTCCGACATCCGCTCGATGGTGTGGCCGATCTCGCGGATCGCCGACACCGACTCTCCGGTCGCCGCCTGGATGCCGCCGATATGCTGGCTGATTTCGCCGGTCGCCTTCGAGGTTTGTTCGGCCAAAGCCTTCACTTCGGCTGCCACCACGGCGAAGCCGCGGCCGGCTTCGCCGGCGCGCGCCGCTTCGATCGTGGCGTTGAGTGCGAGCAGATTGGTCTGGCCGGCGATGGTGTTGATCAGTTCGACCACATCGCCGATCCGGGCGGCCGCCTGCGACAGCTCGCCGACGGTAGCGTTGGTCTTGCGCGCCTGATCGACCGCCTCGACGGCGATGCGGGCGGATTCTTGCACCTGCCGGCTGATCTCGTTGATCGACGAGGTCATCTCCTCGGTCGCCGACGCCACCGACTGCACGTTGGTGGAGGCCTGTTCGGAGGCGGCTGCGACGGTGGTGGTGATCGTCTGGGCGTGTTCCGCCGTTTTCGTCAGTGTGCCCGCCGAAGCTTCCAGTTCGGTCGAAGCCGACGAGACGGTTTCAACGATCTCGCCCACGGAGGATTCGAACTGCCGGGTGGCGGCGTCGATACGGTGGCCGCGCGCGATCTTCTCTTCGGCGTCCTTGGCTGCGGCCGCATCGGCCGCGCGCTTATCGATCAGCGCCTGCTTGAACACCTGCAGCGCATCGGCCATGGCGCCGATCTCGGTGTTCTTGCCACGATGCGGCACCTCGGCGGAGAGGTCGCCGCGGGTGAAATCCTGCATCGGCTTGACGATCGAGGCGATACCCCGCGACAGATCGCGGATCACCAGGATGCTCGCGGTGATGCCGATCGCGATCGCGACAAGCAGGATGCCGATCATCACGACGATCGCCCACAGATAGGTCGCTTCCGCACTCGCGGTGGCGCCTGCTGCACCCTTGTCGTTGAGTTCGATGTCCTTCTTCAGCACCTCATCGATTTGTGCGCTGATCGGGCCCATCGTCTTCAGCATGTAGTCGTTGGCGGCGACCGGAAGCTCACCAGCGGCCTTGCGAGACATTTCGAGGCCGGCGGGAGCGAGATTGATGTAGTTCGTCCAAGAGGCCACGAGGTCGTCGTACAGTTTGCGCTCTTCCGGTGTTGCGACCATCGGCGCGTAGGTGCGCAGCGATTGCTTCACCGCTTCATCGAATGCTGCGAGTTGCTTCTCGGTTGCCAGCTTGCGTTCGGTGGTGGCTTCGAGCAAATGCGCGCGCAGCGTGTTGCGATATAGCGCCACGTTGGTGCGCATTTCGCCGAGAACACGGACCGACGGCATCCAATTGGTGCCGATATCGACAGTGCTCGCATTCAACGTCCGCATCTGCAGCAGGCCAAGTAAACCGAGGCCAGAGAGCGCGATCAGCAAGACAGCGACGAGGGTGGTGATTTTCGTCCGTAACGGGACATTGGCGAGCATGGTTGGTCCAATTCAACTTATAGGCGACGAGATGTCGCGCGATGATCGGCCGCATCCTCGGTTAAAATGTTTGTTCAAAAGCTAATCAATTTGTACGCGATCGAACATATTGCGCGGCGGCACTTGATCTGAAGGCCTCACGGTCTGCGCACACATGAAGAGAGGACGGAACTAATCGATTGGATGAAACGATCTCCGACTGATGAAAGACGAGATCGTCGGAGAGATTCAAAAGCTCGATGTGCTGACTGATCGATTTTGCTCACAGGCCCCAACCTTCCTTGCTCCCGATCGGTGAGACGAGCCGAGCATGTCGGCGCCTCGAACGTCAGCCCCGGCGTCGCCATCGGCGGCTCGACACTTTCGGTCGGACGCAGGACCTTCAATCCCCGTAGCTGATCGTCGGCATGCCCGGGCTGACCGCGCGCACCCGCCACGCCCCGCGAGCGCGGTCTGGTCCATCCGGTTTTGGTCCCGGGCGCCCGCAACCTGCCAATTGCCCGCGAAGTCCTGCCATTGTATGGGGAGGCCGCACCGTCCGCCGCCTCCGCGGCCGCCGGCGGGGCCTGTAGCTCAATGGTTAGAGCCGACCGCTCATAACGGTCTGGTTGCAGGTTCGAGTCCTGCCGGGCCCACCACAGATGCTGTGGCGGAGCCTTGCCCCAAGGGAGGCTTCTTAGATGAACGACGTGCCATCCTTGTCAGTCCCGCTGCAGCCGGCTCGGTTCTCGACCGCAGCGGTTCCGGAGCGCGACCGATTCGATGCTTGGCGGGAATACTTGCGTCCGGTGGCCGATCTGACGCCGATTGCCCATCGTCAGCGGAAGGCTTCGATCGACCTGGCGACATGGGATCTCGGCAGCTTCGCCATGTGCCAGGAGAGCAGTTCCGGCACGCGGTTCTCCCGGACGCCGCGCCGGGTGAAGACCATTTTCGCGGACCATTGGTATCTCTTTTTGATCAAGGAGGGCGCGAACTGGGTGGTCAGCGATGGTGGCTGTTCGGCCGAGCAGGTGTCACGCGGCACCTCCGGTCAGGTTGGCTTCTATTCGCTCGGTGAAGCATTCCACGGCGAGATGCAGCCGATGGAGATTTTGATGCTGTTCATCCCGCGCGACCAGTTCGCCCGACAGGCCGGCACGTTGGACCGGCTCAACAACACGATCATCGACACCGCACGCGGACGGTTGCTGTCCGATTACATGCTGGCATTGGAGCGCCGGTTGCCGGAGCTGACCAAGGAGGATGTGCCGGCGATCGTTCGAGCCACCGAGGCCATGATTACGGCCTGTTTGGCGCCGGCGCCGCAAAGCGCGGAAGAAGCCCGCGAAGGGATCATCTTGAGCCTGGGCGAGCGGGCGCGCCGGGTGGTGCAGTCTCAGCTGTCGAATCCGAAGCTGACACCGGCGAGTCTCGCCAAGAGCATGGGCGTGTCGCGGAGCGTGCTCTATCGCCTGTTTGAGCCGCACGGCGGCGCGGCGCGCTATGTTCGCAACACGCGCCTGGCGTCGGCTCACCGGGCGCTGTGTGACTTTGCCGAGACCCGGCAGATCCAGCAAATCGCCAACTCGTTTGGCTTCACCTGCGCGCAGGAATTCAGCCGCGCGTTCCGCCAGCGCTATGGTTACAGCCCGTCCGAGCTACGCGCTGATTGCAGCCAATCGGTCCGCCGCCTCTGCGGCCAGGCGACGGAGGGGGGCCGGACGCTGGGCGAGTTCTTGCGGACCACGGCCTGACGAAATCGACAGACCGCTTGTCCGCGGATCGTCCCGGCTTGCGCCGGATATGAGGTCCTGCAATTCGCGCGAAATCTTTGCGCTGTAATTGGAAACGTCGGGGCGTTCAGGTTCGCTCCGCGTGCTATCGCTGTTGTTCGAAATTGCTCACTGGTACTTGGGTATCATTCATCCGACCCGAATCGTGCTTAACTGATCCGCTTCCCTCCTGCGACGCCCGCCGCAGTCTCTTCTTTGTGGGTATTTTTATACTGTTATCGACGTAATTGGTCGCCATCGATTCTGGGACCGGTTGCTGCGAAAGCGAGACGAAAAGCCAACGCCCCGCCGCCCGATAAGGGTCTAGAGTTCAGCACTGAATAAACGGCCGGGCCGCGCCCGGCCGGAGAAGCTGGCCGAACAAACTGTTGTACCCGCTGATGACGATGCACTTAGATCCGGACCGCGACTGGAAAGATCATATTGCAGGCCAGGCTCTCAGGCAGATCCAGGAGCTCGATCTCGCGCTCGAGCCGAACAGCTTTGAGCTCTGGTACACGTTCTTTTCGGGCCGGCACAAAGCATTGACCGAAGCCGTCAACGCGCTTTTGGCTGCGACCGGCCGGCCGAGTGCACGCGATCTCACGCGGCTGTACGAACAGTTTCTGTTTCCCACCAAGGCTGCAACGCGCATCCATACGATTGGCGCCCTGGTGCACACGCAATCGAGCGCGCTGATCAACGTGATCGAAGAAGCGTCCGATGCGACCCATGGCTACGAGACCCGTCTGTCGAGCGCGGCGCCGCGTCTGGCGCTCGGCCGGATGGACGGCATGCAGAGCATCGTCGATGAACTGCTGAGCTGGACGATCGACATTCAGACCGCCAACTCTCTGTTGGTTGGTCGTCTCAAGTCTGCTGCCGAGCAGGTGCGGCAGTTGCAGGATCAGCTCGATCAGGTTCGGCTCGAAAGCATGACCGATCCGCTGACCGAAGTCGGCAACCGCAAGTATTTCGAAAATTCGCTGTCGCAGCACGTCAATAGCGAAGAAAGTTGGCCGCTGTCGTTGCTGATCGTCGATCTCGACAACTTCAAGCAGTTCAACGATCGCCATGGCCATGTCGTCGGCGACGACGTGCTACGGCTTGCGGCTTCGACCATCAAGCACAATTGCCGCCGTGACGACGTGGTTTGCCGGTATGGCGGCGATGAGTTCGCCATCATCGTGCCGCGCACGCCGCTGCGCGAGGCTCTGCTGCTCGGCGAAGCGATCCGCGCGGCGATCGCGGCGCGCGAACTGCATCGCCGTTCGACGCATGAGAGCTTAGGGCGTCTCTTGATCTCGATCGGCGCGGCGGAGTTCCGTCCGGGCGAGACGGCAGACGATTTTGTCGAGCGCGCCGACCATTGGATGTACGCGGCCAAGCAGGCGCGACGGGACAGGACCCGGCCGACCGGCGAGGCCGTGCGAGATCCAGCCGAACGGCGGCCCGACATTCTGTGGCACGAGAGCTATGCGTGCGGCGAGCCGACCATCGACGCTCAGCACCGCGAGTTGTTCGACCTTGCCAATGTCATCCTTGGTCCCGACATCGAGGCACTGGAATCCGCCGAACTGGCGGAGGTGGTCGAGCTGTTGCTCAGTCGCGTCGCCCAGCACTTCCAGTACGAACAGGCGGTGCTCGAAGCCGCCGGCTACGATGAATATGAACATCATCGTACTGAGCACGACCATCTGCTGCTACGTGCTCGCAACGTGAGTGAGGCTGTGGTGTCGGGACACCAGTCGCTCGGCGAGCTCCGGGAGTTCCTGGTCAACTCGGTGATCCTCGGCCACTTGCTCAAGGATGACCGGCGGTTTTTTGCTCTGTTCGACAAGCAGGGCGCATCTGGCGCGCCGCGCGGGACTGCACCGGTGCATCGGGAGCGACGGCGGTCGTCGCTGTAACCACAATTGGCTTGCCGGATCGGGCGGCCTTCGCGTGCCCGTGATCTGGTCCCCGCATTCGCTATCGGGACTTTTCGCTAAACTTCGATAAGATCGCAACTCCTGGCTGCAGGCGAGTCGGGCCGTTGATCGCCCGTGGCCGTCGCCGGCTGGGTAGAGGCGAAGATGATCGGGTCGCAGTTCGGCAACGTCGTCATCGTGGTGTGGCGCGAAGGCGTCGAGGCGCTGCTGATCGTCGGCATCCTCAATGCATGGCTGCGCAATAACGACGCCAGCGGCATCGGGCGGCGTTATCTGTGGTCCGGAGCCGCCACAGGCCTGCTGCTCGCGATCGGCTTTGGCACCACCATCGCGCTATCCAGCAGTACGATCCCAGTGACCAGCCGCGAGGTCTATGAGGCGATTGCGACCCTGCTTGCAGCCGGCTTGATCGTCCATATGGTCACCTGGATGCGCGGCCAGGGTCGTCTGCTACGCGACGAGCTCGAAGCGGCGCTGCGCCAGGAAACCAGCACGGCGAGCTGGTGGGGCGTGTTCACGCTGGCGGCGTTGGCAATCGCGCGCGAGGGCGCCGAGACCATCCTGTTTCTGCTCGGCGCGCTGTCGGCAGTCGAAAGCACATCCCCGGCCGAGCCGATCCTGGGCGGCATCGTCGGCGTCGGCCTTGCGCTGGCGACCTACGCGCTGCTGCAGCTCGGCAGCCGGATCGCAACCTGGCGACTGTTCTTTCGCGTCACCGAAGTGATGATGTTGCTGCTGGCGGCCTCGCTGTTGATCAGCGGCGTCGACACCTTGAGCAGGCTCGGCTTGCTGCCGTTGACGGGGCGGCTGTGGGACAGTTCGGCGTTGCTTTCGGACCATGGAGCAGTCGGGGCCCTGGTGGCAGGGCTCACCGGCTATCGGTCGCAGCCGAATCTGCTCGAGCTCGGCTTCTACGTCGTCTACTGGATTTGCGTCGTGCTGCTGCTCCGCAAGACCGCGCCGCCCGAACAGCTTGTCGTCGCCGAGAACCGCGCAGAAATTCAGCGCTGAGCTGCACCCGCGGCGCGCGCCGCCGCATCCTGTGCCGCTTCGTCTTCCATCGAGCCGCGCAGGTTGCTTTGCTGCGCAAGGTGAGGGTACTGCCGCTTCATCTCGGCCTGCACGAATTTCACCGGTACATCGAAATACGCGCCGTGCTCGCGGACGTATTCCATGAACCGCGCGTCGTTGTTGTCGAACGCCTGCATCACTGCGTCAGACGAGCCGTCGAAGTCGAGTGGCGCGACGCCGAGCTTGTCGCACAGCGTGCGATTGAAGGTGGGCGACGCTTTCACCCATCGTTCGCCGGTGAAGCATTCGGCATAGCCGTGCCACGCGAACAGGTCGGTGCCCATCGTCCGGGTCAGGTTCTCGGTGGCGAGATGATTGCGGACATCGGCAAAGCACACCCGCGCCGGTATCCCGGATGCACGCGCCAGCGCCGCGAACGCCGAAGCCTTGCCGACGCAGTAGCCGCGTTCGGCGCGCAATACGCTCGACGCGCGGAAGATCTCGGGGCTGGAAAAGTCGACATAGGGATCGTAACGGATGCCGTCGCGCACCGTGAGGTATAGCGCACGAAGCTTGTCGGCGAGCGTTTCGGCGCCGCGCGTGGCGTCAGCGGCGCGCGCGATCACCTCGGGATGATCGCTGTCGACGAATTCCGCCGGTGCGAGACAAACCGCGATCTCGGATGCGGCTGTCTTAACCGTGCCGGAGTTGGCGCCGCTGCTGCCGGGCTCAGACCGCATGCAGCTTCGGCCTGGACGACACAATCTGCTTGGCGATCACCACGGGGCAATCGTCCGCATGCTTGATTTCGTCACCGGTCTGCAGCCACGGCACCGATGCGCCGCACAATTTGCACTGGTTGTGCGCGCCGCCGTCCTCTTCTGAGACGATCTCGATGGCCGTCTTCAGCAGGGCGGTGGCGATTTTGCGGACGTCTTCGGCGGCAGTATCGGTCATGGTTTGATTCCGTGGAACGCGTGGCGGCCGGCGGCCGCGGCCGGAGTGTGCCGCCGTTCGCCGGGCGTTGCAACTGAACGGTGGCCCGGTGCGGGGCTTAGTAGCAGGGATGGCGGCGGCCGTCCTGCCCCCGGTAGGCGGCGGCTCCTTGGCCGCACAGTGCCGATACAGGACCGTCATAGGTGGCGTAAGTGTGCCCAGGCCAAATCGGCGGACCATAGTTATGCAGATAGGGCTCGCTGGACTGGTGGTAGGGTGAATGATGGTGGTGATGCTGCGCGCGATGGTGCCGATGCTCAGCCAGCGCCGGGATCGCGGTGGCTGTGGACAGGATCATCACGGCACAGGCCAGCTTGAACGTGGTCATGACACACTCCGTTGGTTCCGGAAAAGGAACGTCCCCGACGCGCTGAGGTTTCATCGCGCCGCGGACGTCGTTGGCGTCAGCTGCGCTCGGCGGCTTCGGCACGGGTCGGCGCCGCGCGCTCCGCGACCGCATCCGCCAGCCGCTCGATCTCGGCCGCGATGGTGTCCGCATGGGCATGATGCGCCATATGGCCGGCGCCGTTGAGCCGCAGCAGCCGTGCCTGCGGCACCGCTTGGGCCAGCGCCTCGGCATGGACCTGCGGCGGCACCACCGGATCGGCGGTACCGGCGACGATCACGGTCGGCACCTGGATGCCGCCATAACGCGGCACGTGGTCGATCAGTTGATCGCGCAGCCCGGCATATTCCTCGAGGCTGGCGGCGAACCGCTTGGCGGTCAGCGCCAGCGCTAGCCGGCTGCGCTCGGCATAGTCCGCTGGCGGCGTCTCCGGACGGAAGATCCGCGCCGAGATCCGCTTCATCATCGCCAGCGACAGTGGCGGCAGCAGCGTATAGGTGACCAGCGGCTTCATCAGCACTTCGGCGGCACGCTGGAACAGCGGCAGGCCCTGCGGCCGCGGATGGGTGGTCGGATTGATCAGCACCAGCCCGGCGACGGTGTCGGGATTGTCGAGCGCGTAGCGCAGCGCGATCAGGCCGCCGAACGAATGCCCGACCACAATCAGCGGCCCCGCGTCGCGATCCCGCAGCACTTCGCGGATCAGTGTCACTTGATAGGCCGGCGAGGCGACCGGACCGGTGCCGGTGACGCTGTAGCCCTGGCCGGGGCGGTCTGGAATGATCACCCGCAGCCGCTGCGCCAGCCGCTCGCCGAGCGACATCCGCATGTCTTCGCAGCACAGATTGGCGCCGTGCAGCAGCAGCACGGTCGGCTGGCCGGAAGCGGCGGGGCGGGCAGGCGTAAGATCGAGTGCGTGCATCCGCACGCCGTTGGCATTGATGAACACGCCGCGGGGCGGGTAGCGCGCTTCCAGCCGGCGCGCCAGCCGGCACGACACCCAGCCCGCCGCCGTGAACAGCACGACGACGCTCAGCACCAGCAAGATCAACGTCGTCATCGTATCCTTCGGCCATAGGCAATCGGCCGCGGACGACTCCGCAGCAGCAGGCGAAATTGAGCACGCGGACGTGTGGTCGCAATTGATCTTTCGCAATGGCTGCCCAACGGTCCGGGGATAGGTCTCGCCGGGGCGATCGACCGCGGACCATCATGTTGCAGAAAGTCGAGCAAATCGACACGCCGCGGCCCAATCTGGCGGTGCGCTGGGCGGGCGGGTTGTGGCGTCATAAATGGCCGGTGCTTGGCATCGCCCTCGTCCTGATCGCGGCGGGTCTCGGGCTTGCCCGGTTGCTGCTCGGGCCCGAAGTGGTCGCTGCGTTGGTCCAGCGCGGCAATCTGGTCCAGACCGTCGTTGCCAGCGGCCATATCGAAACACCTTATCGCGTCGAAATCGCCAGCCAGATCACCGGCACCGTCAAGGACGTGCTGGTCAAGGAGGGCGAGCAGGTGCATCAGGGCCAGCAACTCGTCGCGATCGAGGCGTCGGAGCTGCAGGCCTCAGTGGTGCAGGCTGAGGGCGCGGTGGCGCAAGCGCGGGCGCGGGTTCGCCAGCTTCGCGAGCTGACCAAGCCGGCCGCCGACGAAGCCCTGAAGCAGGCACAGGCCAACCTGCTGAATGCCGAGGCGACGTACGAGCGCGCCTCCAAGCTCGCCGCCTCCGGCTACGGCACCAAGGCGACGCTCGACGACGCCACCAAAAATCTCGACGTCGCCCGCACCCAGGTGCGCACCGCTGAGCTGCAGGTGTTCACCACCAGCCCCGGTGGCAGCGACTTCGTGATGGCAGAGACCCAGCTCAGCCAGGCGCTCGCCAATCTCAACACCGCGCAGGCGCGGCTCGGCTACGCCACCATCGTGGCGCCGCGCGACGGCGTGCTGATCACCCGCAATGTCGAGCGTGGCACCGTGGTGCAGCCCGGCAAGGCACTGCTGGTGCTGGCTCCGGCCGGTGACGTCCAGATCGTGGTGCAGATCGACGAGAAGAATCTCGGCCAGCTTGCGCTCGGCCAGCACGCGGTGGCTTCTGCCGATGCCTATCCGGACAAGCGCTTCTCCGCCGTGCTCAGCTACATCAATCCGTCGGTCGACATCAATCGCGCCTCGGTCGAGGTCAAGCTCAAGGTCGACGATCCGCCGGATTATCTGCGGCAGGACATGACGGTCTCGGTCGATATCGCTACCGCAGAGCGCAACGACGTGGTGATCGTGCCGGCGCGCGCTGTGCATGATGCTGCGACATCTCCGTTCGTGCTGACGACAGAGAACGGCCGCGCCGTGGTGCGCAAGATCAAGCTCGGTTTGCGCGGCGTCGGCTTCTACGAAGTGCTCGACGGTCTCAGCCCCGGAGAGCCGGTGATCCCGCTCACCGCGGGCGTCAAAGCCGGGCAACGCATCCGGGTGGTGGTGCCGTGAAGCGCTGGGTGCCGTTCGAGTGGATCGCCGCGGCGCGGTTTCTGCTCGACGGCGCGGTGCAGACGCTGGTGATCGTCGGCGGCATCGCGATCGGCGTCGGCGTCATCGTGTTCATGTCGGCGATGCTGGCCGGGCTGCAGGCCAATTTCATCAAGCGGGTGCTGACTTCGGTGCCGCAGATCCAACTGATCCCGCCGGACCAGGTGGCGCGGCCGCTGCGCGACGCGCCCGGAACTTTCGAAGCCGCCACCGTGCAACGCCCGACGCAGCGGGTGATTTCGATCAACCAGTGGCCAAAGATCCGCGCCGAGATGCAGGCGAGGCCGGATGTGATCAACGCCGCCGCCACCGCGTCGGGCTCGGCGCTTGCGCTGCGCGGCGACACCAGCCGGGCGGTGACGCTGAACGGCATCGAGCCGGAGATCTATTTCAAGATCGTCAAGGTGCCCGACTATATCGTCGCCGGCAGCGCGAAGATCACCACCGAGGGCATTGTGGTCGGTACCGAATTGGCGCGGGATCTCGGCGCTTCGCTCGGCGACAAGATCATCGTCTCGACCCCGCTCGCCGGCAATCGCGTGCTGACCATCAACGGCATCTTCGATTTCGGCAACAAGGCCGCCAACCAGCGCACCACTTATGTCACGCTGCGCAATGCCCAGAGCATGCTCGGGCTGCTCGGCGGCGTCACCTCAATCGACCTCACCGTCAACGATATCTACGCGGCCGAGGATATCGCCCAGGAGATTCAGGCGACGCTGCCGGTGGAGGCCGACAGCTGGATCAAGACCAATGCGCAATTTTTCACGGCGGTGCAGGCGCAGAAGAATTCCAACACGCTGATCCGGCTGTTCGTGGGATTGTCGGTGGCGTTCGGCATCGCCGCCGTGCTGATCGTGTCGGTGATCCAACGCTCCAAGGATATCGGCATTCTGCGGGCGATGGGCACCCGGCGCGAGCAGATCCTGCAGGTGTTCCTGATCCAGGGCGGGCTGCTCGCCTTCGTCGGTTCGCTGATCGGCTCCGGGCTCGGCGCGCTGGCACTGATCGTGTGGCATCGCCTGGCCCGGCAGGTCGACGGCAGCGAGCTGTTTCCGCTGATCCTCGATCCCGATCTGTTCGTCTGGGCCTCGGTGCTCGCGACCGCGACCGGTGTCGCGGCGGCGATCGCACCGGCGCTGCGCGCCGCAAGGCTTGATCCGGTGGTGGCGATCCGTGGCTGACGTTCTCAACCTCGACGGGATCCGCAAATCCTACAACGTCGGCACGCCGGTCGAGACCGAAGTGTTGCACGGCATCGATCTGACGATGCAGCGCGGTGACTTCTTGGCGCTGATGGGGCCGTCCGGCTCGGGCAAGTCAACGCTGCTGAACATCATCGGTCTGCTTGATCGGCCGACCGGCGGACGGCTGCTGATCAACGGGGAAGACACCGGCCGACTCGGTGATTCAGCGCTGACGCATCTGCGCGGCCACGCCATCGGCTTCGTGTTCCAGTATCACTATCTGATCTCGGCCTTCACCGCGCGGGAGAACGTGATGATGCCGATGCTGGTCGATCGCGGGCGCCCAGATGCGGCGATGGAACAGCGCGCCGACGAACTGCTCGACCGCGTCGGCCTTTCCAAATGGCGCAACAATAGCGCGACCAACATGTCCGGCGGCCAGCAGCAGCGCGTCGCGGTTGCGCGGGCTTTGGCGATGGACCCGGACCTCGTGCTCGCCGACGAGCCGACCGGCAACCTCGACACCAAGTCCGCCAACGACGTGTTCGAGCTGATGCGCCAGATCAACCGCGAGCGCGGCACCACGTTTCTGCTCGTCACCCACAACGACGATCTCGCCGAACGCTGCGACCGCATCGTCCGGGTGGTGGATGGGAAGATCGCAGGGTAGCGGCTGATCAGGCTGCGGCTTGGCGCAAGCAAGGTCCAAAAGCGTGATGCGCGGGCTCACTTCGAGCCCGCGCATCCGTCAATCGTGGAGGTCCGGTTAGTTCGTGACCCGGGCTTCGAGCACGTCGCCGAACATCTCCCAGCGGTCGCCCTTGAAGCGCATCAGCTGCATCTGCTCGATCGGGAAATGATCGGTGGGCGAGGTGTTCATGGTGATGCCCGGCAGCAACGAGGACGGCGCGTAGCCCTTCAGGCTGGTCGCCACCTTCATGATGTTCTCACGCGTCAGATTATCGCCGGCCTGCCTCAGGATGTGTTCCAGCGTCTGCGCGGCACCGTAGGAATACAGCAGCAGACCGTTGGAGCGATCGGAGCCCGGCATGTATTTCTCGAGGAAGGCGTCCCACTCCTTCACACCCGGATCGTTCTTCCAGGTCGGATCGGTCGGATCCTTGACGTAGCTTGCGGTGATCGCGTCCTGGGCAAATTCCATCCCGGCCGGTTTGATCACTGCACCGACAGACGACGAGACGTTGTTCAGAACGTGAACGGGCTTCCAGCCGAGTTCGCCCATCTTGCGGATCGCCAGCGCGGCGAATTTCGGCGTGGAGAGATTGAGGAACAGATCGGCGCCGGAGGCCTTGAGCTTGGCCATCTGCGAATCGATGGTCGGATCGGTGATGTCGTAGGTCGCCTCCGAGATGATCATCGAGGTCTTGGCGCCGAACCCGTCCTTGACACCCTTGTAGATGTCCTTGCCGTAATCGTCGTTCGCCACCAGCACGGCGATCTTGGCGTTGGGATAGGTCGCCATGATCCACTTCGCGTAGATACGCCCCTCAGCCTGATAGGGCGGATTGAACGGCATGGTCCAGGGATAGGTCTTCGGATCGTCGCCGAACCGCGTGCCGCCGCTCGACAGCATCAACTGCGGCACCTTCTTCTGGTTCAGATACTTCATGACGGCCGTGTTCGATGGCGTGCCGAGCGTGTGGTACAGGAACAGCACCTCGTCGCCTTCGACCAGCTTACGGGTCTGCTCCACCGCCTTCGGCGGCGAGTAGGCGTCATCGTACGAAATGAAATTGATCTTGCGGCCGTTGATGCCGCCCTTCTCGTTCAGCATCTTGACGTAGGCGCTCTGGACCTGGCCGACGATGCCGTAAGCCGACGCCGGGCCGCTGTACGGCACGAAATTCCCGACCTTGATCTCGGTGTCACTGACGCCGGGGCCGTAAGATTTCTGCGCAAGCGCAACGCCGGGTGCGAACAACGACGTCGCCGCGAGAACGGCCGCAAGTCCGAAGAGTCTCATCTGTTTCCATCCCATTTTCTTGGCGCGATCTGTTCGATCGTCACGGCGGCGATACTAGACGCCCGCAGGTGGAGCGCGCAATCCCGATCACATGGACCGATCAGCGCATCTGACCGAGCACTCTCGGAGGACGATGCAAGCGAGATGCGAGGAATGATCCATCGAATTGCTTTGTGCGGAATTTCGGTTGCCGGCCATTTATGCCGGCAAGAAGTTGGTCTTGCTCGCGCCGATAGCCTGATGGGGACTGCCTCCACAAAGCTGGCCGCGAACGTGTCCGCGATCTGAATTCTCTGTCGCGAAAGGCGGGTAGTTACGGGATACGGATAGCAGGCTGACAGTCTGCTAATTGAGTGGTCTTGCGCCAAGCTATCTCGGCCGCTCGGCGCCGATAAGCCATGTGTCGTGAATTACTTATGTCGTGCAGCTCCAGCTCCTTTTACGGAAAGACTTTCCGACCGCTCGCACGAAATTTCCTCGTAGAAGAATGGGGTGGCTTGTCGATGTTATTGATTTGCTTGAGGTGCGCTTCTGGTGCGCGCTTTGCAGAGCTCTTTGGGGTGCGCGGAAATCGTCGCGCAGACACCGATCAGGGAGCTCCTTATGGGATCACTTGGTGCATTGTGGACGGCGACCACGGGCCTGCAGGCTCAGTCCGCCGCTTTTGAGAACATCTCGGGCAATGTCGCCAATTCGCAGACAACTGCATTCAAGGCGACCAATACGGCGTTCTCCGACCTGATCTATCCGCCGCAGGTCTCGGATACCGTCTTATGGCGTTCAGTCCTGACCAACAATCAGCAGGGATCAATCAGCAATGATCCGGTGAGTACCCATATGGCGATCGGCGGGGAGGGGTATTTCACGGTCGAGGCGCCGTCAGGGGTGAGCGGGAGCGGCCAGCCGACGTTCAGTACCAGCGAGACCACCTATACGCGACGCGGCGATTTCGATCTCAAGAACGGCTATCTCGTCAACGGCGCCGGCTACTACCTGATGGGATCTCAAATTGATCCCGTCACTGGCGCCGTGGGCAGCCCGGCGCCGCTTCAGTTCGATACCAGTACGGAAGTGCCCAATCTCGGCGTTCTGCAGAGCCTGTCGGTCAGCTCATCCGGCAATCTGCAAGGCACCTATTCCAAGGGCCAGACGGTCGACGTGGCGTCGCTTTCGATAGCCAGCTTCGCTGGCGAGGGTTTTATGAAGCAGGGCAGCGGCGGAACATTCTCGCCGACGCCGCAATCCGGTCCGGCCCTTTACATCAATTCCGGCACGGTGGTGGGAAGCGCGCTGGAGGCGTCGAACGTGGACATTGCGGATCAGATGACCACGATGGTTCAAGCGCAACAGGCCTATTCGGCATGCACACGAGTCGTGACCGCATCGAACGAGATGATGCTGACGATGACTAGCCTCACCATCTGAGCTGCGGTGACGCGGTGTGATCTCCTGTCCGGACGTCGGCACGTCCCCCAACGTTGCAAGTCAGCAGCCGGAATCAACCGGCTGCCGCTGGCGCTTGCTGATCTGTCTCACCGCGTCTGCGGCGTGGTCCGGTCTTCGGCTTTGAAATACTTGCGGGCGTGGGCGACGATCTGGCCGTCGCTGGGATGATCGACGGTTTCGACCGCGGCGATCTTGGCTTTCAGGGCCGGGTTGTGGTCGGCGATGTATTTTTCCAGCGCGTGCTTGGTCTGCGCCGGGCCGACGATCAACACGATGCCGGCGTCGGCGATTGCCTCCATCGCAGCCTGGAGGAAATGCTCGTCGACCGGCTCGTGGCCGGAGCCGACCGCACGATGATGGTGGACGTGCCGGTTCGGATTGTCGGCGTGCACCACGAGCTTGTCGGCGTCGGACGGGTTGAAGTGAAACACCCGCGCTTCGCGATGGTCGATCCAGATCACGGCGTGGAAATGGGGGCTGGTCATAGGGCGGTCTCCCGGCTTCTAGCGCGGCACGCAGGCACAACGATCGCGGCCGCACGGCGGAGCCGAGATTACGGTCCGCCTCGGCGTCTCGGCTTGATCGGCCGCAACTTTGGCCGGAAGCGCGGCCGGCGGTCAGCCGGCGTGACGCACCCGGCGGCCCTCGATCGGGTAGGCCGGGTCGTTATAGCCGGGCGTGGAGGGATGGCCGCTCGCCACCAGGCTGTCGATCAGCGCCTCGTCCTCGGCGGTGAAGCGGTAGTCGAGCGCCCGGACATAATCGTCCCATTGCTGTTCGGTGCGTGGGCCGGCGATCACCGAGGTCACCAGCGCGTTGTTCAGCACCCAGCCGACTGCAAACTGGACGGCGGTGGCGCCCTTGGCTTCGGCGTGGGCGCGGATCTGCTGCGCCAGCTTCAGCGACTCGGGCCGCCACTCGGTCTGCAGCATCCGCTTGTCGGCGCGGCCGGCGCGGCTGTCTTTGTCCGGTTGCGCGTCGGGCGCGTATTTGCCGGTCAGGACGCCGCGCGCCAGCGGCGAGTAGGGGACGATCCCGAGTCCGTAGAAGCCGCAGGCCGGGATGTGCTCGATCTCCGGCATCCGGTTCATGGCGTTGTAATACGGCTGGCTGACCACTGGACGGTCGATGCCGAGTCGGTCGCAGATGTTGCAGATCTCGGCGACGCGCCAGGCACGATAATTCGACACGCCGAAGTAGCGGATCTTGCCGGCGCGGATCAGATCGCCGATTGCCCGCACCGTTTCGTCGAGCGGCGTCGCATGGTCTTCGCGGTGCAGATAATAGATGTCGATCCAGTCGATGCCGAGGCGCTTCAGGCTGTCGTCGGCAGCCTGAAGCACGCGGCGGCGCGACAGTCCGGCGCGGTTGGGGCCGTCCCCCATCGGATTGGCGACCTTGGTGGCGAGGATCCAGTGTTCCCGATGCGCCGTGATCGCGCGGCCGACCACCTGCTCGGAGCCGCCGGTCGAATAGACGTCGGCAGTGTCGATGAAATTGATTCCGGCGTCGCGCGCCTTGTCGATGATCCGCGTCGACGTCGGTTCGTCGGTGGCGCCGCCGAACATCATCGTGCCGAGGCACAGCGGCGAAACCTTCAGGCCGCTACGGCCGAGCGAACGATAGTCCATGGGGCTTTCCTTCGAGATCATTCTAGAAGCGGCAATGCAGGCGGCGGCCACCGCATTTCAGATCATAGCCGCCCGAGGCCGTCATTGCGAGGAGCGAAGCGACGAAGCAATCCACCTCCGAGCACTGGGCTTGATTGCTTCGCTTCGCTCGCAATGACGGAGAGAGGCATCGAGACTCTCGCTGCCTTCGAAGTCAGCGCCCGCTACTTCTTCACCAGCGGGCAGGCAGGATCGGGTGGGCCAAACGCAGCTTCGCCGGGGATGTGAGCCAAAATCTTGTAATAGTCCCACGGATATTTCGACTCCTCCGGGGTCTTCACCTGCACCAGCATCAGGTCGTGGACCATCAGCCCATCCTCGCGCAGCTTTCCGCCGCGGGCAAAGAAGTCGTTGACCGGCTTCTCCCGCATCTTGGCTGCGACCTTCAAGGGATCGTCGGTCCCGGCGTCCTTGATCGCCTGCAGGTAGTGCATGGTCGCCGAATACACGCCGGCCTGCCACATCGTCGGCATCCGGTTCATCTTGGCGAAATAGCGCTTCGACCATTCGCGGGTCTTGTCGTCCATGTCCCAATAGAACGACGTCGTCAGCAGCAGTCCCTGCGCGGTGGGCAGGCCAAGCGAATGCACGTCGGTGATCAGCGCCAGCAGCGCCGCCATCTGCTGGCCGCCCTTGAAGATGCCGAACTCGCCGCCGGTCTTGATCTCGTTGACGTTGTTGGGCGGGCCGGCTGCGATGCCGATGATCTTGGCTTTCGAGGCCTGCGCCTGCAGCACGAACGACGACACGTCCGAGGTCGCGAATGGCGGCCGCACCGAGCCGAGCACCTTGCCGCCGGTCTTGGTGACCATTGCGGCAGCGTCTTTCTCCAGCGATTGGCCGAAGGCGTAGTCGTCGGTGATGAAGAACCAGGTGTCGCCGCCGCGCTTCACCACCTCCTGCGCGGTGCCGACCGCGAGGGCGTGCGTGTCGAATACCCATTGCATGGCGTAGGGGCTGCAGAACTTGCCGTGGAAGTCCGCCGCGCCGGTCGACTGGGTGATGAACAGCCGCTTCTTCTCATTGGCGATGTTCTGGACGGCAAGGCCGACGGCGGAGACCGGCACGTCGAGGATCAGGTCGACCTGCTCGACGTCGTACCAGCGCCGCGCCAGCGTGGCACCGATATCGGGCTTGAGCTGATGGTCGCCGACGATCACCTGGATCGGCTTGCCGAGCACGGTGCCGCCGAAATCGTCCACCGCCATTTGCGCCGCGGTGACGGAGCCCTGTCCGGTCGGTGTCGAGGCAGGGCCGTTCATGTCGGTGAGGACGCCGAGCTTGACGACGTCGTCGGAGACTTGCGCGCGGGCGATGGACGATGACAGCAGCGCAGCCGTCATCATCGCCGCCGCGATCGATCTGGCGATCATTCGTTTCTCCCTTGTTCCGGCTCTGCGGCCGTGTTGTGATTAAGAAACTTACACCATTCTGCCGCCACCGCAATTTACCGGCGGCGCGATGACCAGGGGCCGATGTTCGCGATACTGGGGTTGGGGTTTCTGCTCGGGATGCAGCATGCGCTCGAGGTCGATCACATCGCCGCGGTGTCGACGATCGCAGCGCGGCGCAGCGGCGTCGCCGATATCGTCAAGCACGGACTGACCTGGGGCCTCGGCCACACGCTGACGCTGTTCCTGTTCGCTGGCCTCGCGCTGGTGATCGGCCACTCGATCCCCGAGCAGATCGCCCAGCCGCTCGAGGGAGCGGTCGGCTTCATGCTGGTGGCGCTCGGTGGGCATCTGCTGTGGCGGCTGTGGCGCGACCGGGTCCACGTCCATGTCCATCAGCACGGCGACGGTGTCCGCCACCTCCATTTGCACAGCCATGCCGACCGGCTCAGCCACGACGCGCCCAGTGCGCATCGGCATGAGCACGGCTTTCGCTGGCGGACGCTGTTGGTCGGGCTGATGCACGGCATGGCCGGCTCGGCCGCGCTGTTGGTGTTGGCGGTGTCGCAGGCGCCGAGCCCGGCACAGGGGCTACTTTACGTTGCGCTGTTCGGACTGGGCTCGATGGTCGGAATGGGAGCACTATCGGCGGTGATCGCGGTGCCGGTGGTGATCTCGGCGCGCTCGCTGACGACCGCTAACCGCCTGCTGCAGGGCGCGGTCGGTGTCCTCACGATCGCGATCGGGGTGAGCACCATCCACGCGACACTGCTCGCTTAGAGCGAAGCAAAGCGCCGGCGGGCGCATCGTCAGGCGATCTTGCGCAGCGTCTCAGGTGAGGGGAGATGGGTCTCGGGCGGCGGCTCGGGGGCCGGCTCGTACACCGCGTAGCGGTCCTTGCCGAGCTTCTTGGCGTTGTACAGCGCGACATCGGCGGCTGCGATCAGCCGCTCAGGATGCAGGCCGATCTGCGGGGTCCACTGCGCGACGCCGATCGACGCTGCGATCTTGATCCCAGCCTCGCCGCGGGCCGACACGGCGCGGCTTTCGTCCAGGATGTAGCGGGCGATCATCGCGCCTTCGCGCAGCGTCGTCCCCGGCATCACCACGCAGAATTCGTCGCCGCCGGCGCGGGCCAGCAGATCGCCGGGGCGCAGCCGTGACTGCGCGGCCCGCGAGAACCGGCGTAGGCATTCGTCGCCGGCTGCATGGCCATGACCGTCGTTGATCGCCTTGAAGCCGTCGAGGTCGATCGCCAGCACGGCGAACGGCTCGCCGGTGCTCATCGAAACCGTGCACTGCTCCGACATCCGCTGCAGCAGATGCCGGCGGTTGGAGACGCCGGTGAGGTCGTCGAGCAGCGCGAGATTTTCAACTTCCGAGCGCAGCCGGTCGATCGCCATCAGCAGGAAGGCGAAATTCCATGTCATCG
>NZ_QTKI01000004.1:0-40076 GCF_010820945.1 Rhodopseudomonas sp. BR0C11 | reverse complement strand
GATCGTCGACGATGCCGATGACGCGTTCGCCCGAAGCGCGGATGTCCTTCAAGTAATCGACATAGCGCTCGTTGCCGAGCGGGCCGAACCGCTCCTCGATCATCACTTCGGCAAAGCCGATGATCGCGTTGAGCGGCGCCCGGATCTCGTGGCTGAGACGCGCCAGCACGTCCGCCTTGGCGCCGGCGGCGCGTTCGGCGAGCCGCTTCGCCTGGTTCAGTTCGGTCTCGGTGCGCTGGACCTGCGACAGATCGCGGAATACGGCGAAGAAATTCGGCCCGTCGGCGCGGGTCCGGCCGATCGTCATGCTGAGCGGAAACAGCCCGCCTTCACGCACCTGACCGAGCGCTTCGAGCCCGTGGTCGAGCACGCTCTGGGCGCGGCCGCTCTTGATGCTGTCCAAGTAATCGAGCACGGCGGCGCGGCTTTCCGTCGCGAACAGCTCGATCAGATTGTGCTGCGCCAGCGCGTCGCCGTCGTAGCCGAACAGCGCTTCCGCGCTGCGGTTGGCGGCGCTGATCTGGCCGGCTTCGTCGAACATCAGCACGCCTTCGGCGGTGGTGTCGAGGATCGCGCCGAGTTCTTCGGCGTTCGCGGCGCCGACCACCGAGGGCGCATCCTCGAGCGCAGTCGCCGGCGCGAACGGCAATTCGGCCACGGCGGTCGGTGCAGGGGCGGGCGAGCAGATCAGCGCCAGCGCCTGATCGCCGTCCCAGGCGATCGTGAATAGCCGTGCTTCGGTCGGGGCCGCGTCGCCGCCTTGCGCGGCGGTGATGGTGATCGGCGTGCCGGTCTCCGAACTGCTGCTGGAATCGCCGACACCGGAGTCGACATACAGCGCATCGAGGCCGCCGGCCTCTTCGAGCGCGGCGACGCTCGGAAAGCCCATCCGCGCCAGGAACGCGGGGTTTGCATAGAGCAGCCGGTCGAGCCGATAGATCAGCACGCCGACCGGCATCAGATCGAGCAGCAGGCGGTCGCGCGCGCTGGCGCCGCTTGCCGGTGTGGGCGCCGGCGCGAGCCACTCCGCGCGCGGGGCGTCCGGCGTCTCGGTCGGTGCCGTTTCCTGCTCCGCCGCAACTTCGTCGTCGGCAATCGATGGAGCATCGGCGGTCGGCGGAGTCTCGCTTGCGAGCCGGGCTGCCAGTTGCTGCGCCAGTTCGTGGAAGGCGCTGTTCTCGCCCGGGGTCAGCGACGGCGCACGCGCGTCGTTGGCGGCGCGGAACGGCAGGACGTTTTTCGGGGTATCCACGGGCGTGTCCAAGGGGTTCAGGAGCGGGTCCAGAGCAGGGGCCTGGTCTGAAGCTGGGGAATGCGGCGCGCGATCGGCCGATAGCGGCTGGGGCGGCGGTTCGTTCGAGCCGTGCCGGCGTAGCGCAGCGAGATAATCGAGCGCGGCGAGATCGCGGCAGACGCCGAAGCCGCGATAGCCGGCAAAGGCACCGCTCGGATCCTGCACCGGCAGGCCGGACATTTCGATCGGCAGCCGCAGCGCGGCGCCGTCCGCCGGCCATTGCAGGGTGATGCCGCTCCAGGTGTGGCGGGTGGCAAGTGCGGCCGCGACGAGACCTTGCGGATCGAGCCTGAGCCGGTCCGCGACTTCGCTCCAGCGCTCCCCGAGATTGGCGGCGGTGTGCGGGCCGATCAGGCGGAGAAATTCGTCGGAGGCGATCGCCAGTCGGTCGGCCAGATCGATCTGCCAAACGAAGCGCAGCGGATGCCGGCGCGGCGCAGGTAGTTCGTGCGGCGTGTCGACGGCGGGTGCAGCGTCGGTTGCCGCCGGCTCTGCAGCGGCCTGCTCGGGTGCCGCGGATTGTTCGGTGGCCGGCTGCTGGTCGTTCGCGGCGACGTCCGGTGCTGCCGGCTCATCGGCGACGGCCTCGATGTAAGGCGAGGGCTCATGCGACGTTTCAGGCGCGACAGGCTGATCGACTGAGACCACCTCGGCGGCGGGCTGTTCGACAGGAGCAACCGGCGGCGAAGGCGGCGCGTTGGTATCGACCTCGTGCAGCTGCGGCTCGGTCGATGCCGGCTGCGCCTCGGCAGCAGGTGCGACGTCGTCGAGTAGCGTGAATTCGGCAGGCGCTTCGCTCAGGATTGCGAAGGTCTCGTAGTCGGGCTCAGCCGTTGCCGCCTCGGTTTCGGCCGGCTGCTGATCGGATGCGGGGGCTGGATTGCTCTCCAGTTCGACGGGCGGCTGCGTCGCGCTGGACTCGTCTTCTGCATCCTGGGTGACCGCGATCGGCTTTGCCACAGGCTCAGCAGCGTGCGGAGCTTCGACAGTCGGCTCGGCCTGCGTGGCGGGCTCGACCGGCGCCTCAACGGCCGTGGGATGCTGGGCTTCAAGCTGTGGATCTGGATCGGTCTGAGGCTGCGGTTCTTGAGACGTGGTCTTTGGCTGCGGAGCAGGCTCGGTCGTCGTGCCCGGCGCCAGCAGCGCGATCAGGCCAACATCCGCGCCGCTGCCGACCCGCTGCAGCACCAGATGGCCAAATCCGATCGGCGTCTCAGCGCGGCCGAGCCGCAGCGCGTCGGCGCGCGCCTGGTCGAGACCGGCTTCACTCAGATTGCGGAAGCCGAGCAGCGTGCGCGCGGCGGCGCTGGACCCGACGAACAGGCCGTCGCTGGCAAAAGCTGCGATCGGGGTGTCGACGCCTTCGACCAGACCGCGCAACCGGTCGATCAATGGCATCGGGCGACCGATCGATTCTGCGGCGGCGATCAGAACCCCGGCGCTGCCATCGGCGAAAAACAGCCGGGTGCAGGCGCTGGTCACCAGCGCGCCGAGCGGGGCGCCGAAGCCGCGCAGCCGTTCCAGCCGCGTCGCGCCGTTCTGCGGCAGCTTGGCGGCGAGCTGGGCGACCTGACGGCGATGCGGATCGGCGGGACGGAAGCTGCGGCCGGCGAGCTCTGCGGCGTTGGCGGCGCCGAACAGCCGGGCGGCGACCGGGTTCGCCCAGAGCACGCGGCTGCCGTCGGTCGACCACAGCCACGCCGGCAACGTCCGGGTCGCGTGCACCGCGAGCCGGGGATCGTCGACCCCTCGCAATTGAAAGTCCCAGTTCGTCATCGCTACTCGTACGCCCGGCTCGCCAGCGGTTGCGCCTGTGGCCGACAGAGCGCGGGGCCTGAGAACCTTAACAATTCATTATCGCCAGCGGCTCCCGTTAGGTCCACGTTTGCGATGAGGCTATCCCGTCTTAAGCGCCGATAACCTTAATTTGGCCACGCCTGAGGACCTGGAAAGCCCTGATCGCGTTGGAAGGTTGCAAAACCATGACGATCGGTCACGATGCGCTAGTCGACATCCGCCGGTCACACCGGCGATGCGATAGGTCGGTAAGGTCTTCGGCGCCGGGTCGAGCAGCGGCGTAACAGGCGGAAGGAGCTGACGATGGATCAGGAAGAGCGTGATCGGTTCGAGATTCCCAAGGAAATGCGCTCGATGGCCGAGGCCGGGTTCGATCAGGCCCGCAAGGCGTTCGAGCACATGCTGTCCAGCGCCCAACAGACTGCCGCCACCATCGAAGATCGCGGCGCCGCCGCCCGGGCCAACGCCAAGGAGATTACCGGCCGCGCCGTCAGCTTCGCCGAGCGCAACGTTCATGCGGCGCTCGACTACGCCCAGCAGCTTGTCCACGCCAAGGACCTTGGCGACGTGATGCGGGTGCACACCGAATACGTTCAGTCGCAGATGAAAGCGCTTGCCGAGCAGGCCAGCGAGCTCGGCCAGGTCGTCACCAAGGCGGCTCAGGACGTGGCCAAGCCGAAGAGCTGAGCCTTTACGTCCAATCGGCCCGGCGGGGCACCGGCCCCGCCCACCACGCCCATGGCGCGAAATGTGGCAGTGCAATGCAATTTTATGTTGCATTGCACAATTTCTGTGGTATTTTGTGATGAATGGACGGCCTCGGTCGTCCCGGCTCGGCGTCCAGCCTGAAGATTGCGCAGGCCGCTCGCGCGGGTCACTTGGATTTGCCCCACCAGCGAAGGATGCCCCTATGGCCGACTCGAGCGATCCGTTTTCCACCGTGATGCCGTTCCAGCTTCCGGAGCAGGTCCGCGCCTTCGCCGAAAAGGGCGTGTCGCAGGCCCGCGAAAGCTACGCCAAGCTGAAGGACGTCGCCGAGACCCAGAACGGCACCATCGAGGCGGTTTTCACCTCAGCCAGCAAGGGCGCGACCGATTATTCGACCAAGGTGTTCGACTTCGTGAAGACCAACACCAGCGCCAGCTTTGACTTCGCGCAGAGCCTGATCGGCGCCAAGACCCTGCCGGACGTGATGGAATTGTGGACCTCCCACGCCAAGAAGCAGATCGAGACGCTGACCGCGCAGACCAAAGAGCTCACCGAGCTGACCCAGAAGGTCGCCGCCGAGACGGTCGAGCCGATCAAGGCCAACGCCTCGAAGATCTTCAAGCCGGCCGCCTGATCCGGCCCGGTTTTCAATTTTTTCAGGGCCCGGGCCATGCGCCCGGGCTTTGTCGTCGGAAGGTTGTTGTCGACAGTACCCCCGACATTGGTTTTGCAGCCGAACACGGTCTTGCCAAAGCGCGGCGTTGCACCTAGTTTCCGCCCGTTCGCGGGCCACCTCGGCCGCGCCGGATGCAGTTGTAGCTCAGTTGGTTAGAGCGCCTGTCTGTGGAACAGGAGGTCGGTGGTTCGAGCCCACCCAACTGTACCACTCCTAAAATCCCTCTTTTCAGATCGATCAGCCGCCCAGCCGCCGAAATCGAGCGGACCGACGCGCTTGGCCTGCCCCCACGCGCCCGAGATCGCGTGTGCGGACTCGTGGCTATGCAACACTCCCATAATACCGTTTCGGGGAGATTCTTCGTATTCACCTTAACTCTATCTTGATGCGCCCCGACCTAAGATTGCGACAAGTTGCGTTGAGTTTAGTAACCGGAGTTTGCGGATGCGCCTGAGTAAGCCGCGCATTGTCGTTTTGGGCATTGCTCTCGCCGCCGGCGCTGCTGCCGCGTTCCTGGCGAGCAGTTCGGACTCGGAGCGACCCCGCCAGGTCGCGGAGCCGACTCCGCAGCTCCAGACCGTCGATGTTCTCGTCGCGAAATCGAATATCGCGCTTGGACAGCTCGTCACGCCTTCGGATGTCCGGTGGCAGAGCTGGCCGGCCGATAGCGCCAGCGAGCACTTTCTCCGTCGCGACAAGATGCCCAACACCGAAGCGTTTCTCGCCGGGACAATCGCGCGCTCGCCGTTCGTTGCCGGCGAGCCGATCCGCGAAGTCAAACTGGTGAAGCCCAACGGCTCCGGCTTCATGGCGGCGATCCTGCCGACCGGCATGCGCGCCGTCTCGACGGAGATTTCGCCGGAGACCAGCGCCGGCGGCTTCATTCTTCCCAACGACAAAGTCGACGTGATCCTGACCAAGCGTGACAAGAGCTCCGACATTCCCGGCGCCAAGGACACGGTGACGTCGACGACGATCCTGACGAATGTGCGTGTGCTCGCGATCGACCAGCTGCCCAAGGAGCGGGAAGGGCAGAACAACGTGATCGGCAAGACGGCGACCCTCGAGCTCACAGGCGATCAAGCCGAGGTGCTGACGCGGGCCCGGCAGTCCGGCACGCTGTCGCTCGCGCTGCGCAGCATCGCGGATGCCCGGCTTGTGGCCGAGGCATCGGACCAGGGCGACAAGCAGATCACGATATACAAAGGCACGGACAAAGAGCTCTACAGCTGCGCGCCTCTCTGCGAACGCAGGTGAGCCTTCCAAGAACCCCCACGAGGCGGTGAGCCTACCAAGGTGGGCCGTCCCGCCTTGCCGGCGCTAGGCGGCGACGGAATTAGCCCAAAACCACCTGCCGAGATCGTCCCCCTGCCAGCCGCTTCCTGAGCGGGCGGCCGCCATCGCGTTGTGGCATTCCGTTCGGAACGGAATGGCGGACGGTCACGTTGCTTGAAGCGAAACAAAGCGCGGGGAGCCGGCATGACCGACCGGGAATTAAGCGATCAGGCGATTGCCGTGTTGGTGGATGTGGCCCGGATAGCCGGCCGTGACCTCAATGCGGGCCAGCGTCTCGAACTCGACCGGCTGGTTTCGGATGGCCTGGTGGCCGTCAGTCATTCCGGCGATCCGGCCGGGCAGTGCCATTATCGTCTCACCGTGGCGGGGCAAACCGCTTTGGACCAGCGCGGCGTCGGCGCCAACGAAGCTTAGCGTCCAGCCTCTTGGCGTCCAGCCTTGTCGCGCAGAGCCGGCTCGCGCGCTGCTTGCGAATTCCTCGCGCCTCACGCACACTCCGCCGGTCAGCCAAATAACAACAAGGCGGCCGAACGCCTGCGGGGAAACGTCAGCACAGCAGGGGTGGCCATCCATGATCTCGACCCATTCGATCTTGCCGCGCGTCGTTCGTCGTCATGGTCTTGTTCTGGCCGCCAGCTTTGGTTTGTCACTGATTGCAGGTTCAGCGCTGGCCTACACCGCCGAGCAGCAGCAGGCGTGTACGGGCGACGCGATGCGGTTGTGCGGTGCGTTCGTTCCGGACGTCGACCGGATCACCGTCTGCATGGTGCAGAACAAAGCGCAGCTCACACCCGCCTGCCGCGCACACTTCGGGCCGACGCCGGTGGCGATGCAGACAAACGAGGCCGTGCGCCGCAAACCAACCGGCCTCAAGCCCCGCAAACCTCACAAGCGCGAGCGGCAGTAACTGACAAAGCCTCCGCGGTTCCGGGATCTGCGCGACAGCTTGCCGCGTTGGTGCCGAAATCGACGCGCATATCTCGCGCCTGAGGAGAGCTTTGTGACAGAGATTGATCACCGCGCCGAACTCGACCGCCATCTGCAGTGGTTCGAGTCCAAGCTACCACCCCGGCCGGCGCATTTCGTCGGCTGGCTGCGGCGGCCGTCATCAAAGTACGTCCGGCTGCCCCTCGGCGTCGCCCTGGTTGGCGGCGGCATGCTGAGCTTCCTGCCTGTCCTGGGCTTATGGATGCTGCCGCTCGGCATGGTGCTGATCGCCCAGGACGTGCCGGCGCTGGAGAAGCCGACCGCACAAACACTGAACTGGATCGAGCGCAAATGGCTGGAGCGGCAACGCGGCCGTGGTGCGGATACTAAGCCGTTCGATGCTGATCAGCAGACGGCGGGCTCTGATACATCCGCCAAGACCGCGGCCTGATCAGCAGCGTGTCATCAAGCCGCTATTCAAAAACCGTCTTCGGGACTCAATGAGAGCCTGTGCGCTGCGTCAATCCCGGAACTGGTGTGACTCAAAAACCAGCCGATCGCTACAATCTGGCGAGGCGATGATCACTGCCTGCAATTTTATCTTTCACGAATCAACGAGCTGATTCACTTTGCCGCCAAGGTCAATCGGGAGGCCAGGGTATGAACGTCATCGTTTTTGCTTCGCGTAAAGGCGGCTCGGGAAAAAGTACCCTGGCTGCTCACTTGGCTGCACAGGTCCATAAAGCCTCGCGTCCGTGTCTGCTGATCGATGCCGATCCGCAGGGCTCGCTGACGCTGTGGCACAAACTTCGCGGTACCAACGAGCCGCCGCTGCGGACCGCAACGCGGTCGATCACCGACATCGTGGCCGCCGCTAAGCGCGATGGCATCGAATGGATCTTCGTTGATACGCCGCCGAACCTGTCTGCGGTGGTCGACGATGCGATCCGCAACGCCACGATGGTGATCATTCCGGCGCGGCCCGGCGTGTTCGACGTCAACGCTGTGCAGGATACGATCCAGACCTGCCGCTCGCACCGCAAGCCCTACGCGGTGGTGCTCAACGGCGCCCCGGCGCTGCGTGACGAGGTCGAAAGCCGGATCGTCACCATCGCGCGCGATGCGCTGGCCAAGTTCAAGGCTCCGGTCTGGGGCGGGCAGATCACCAATCGTGCCGATCTTCTGATGGCGCTCGGTGAAGGCCAGGGCGCCCGGGAATACGCCGCCGAAGGCCGCGCGGCTTACGAGATCAACCGGCTCTGGGCGGCGATCGAACGCTCGGTGAAGGCGATCCGCGGGGCCGGAAATTCCGGCATGCACAAGCAAGCGGCCTGATCGCAAACCAACACGACTGCAGCGCGCGGCCACCCGCGCGTTTTTTCATGAGTTGTTGCGACCGATCGCCGCGTGCGCGCGGACAGATGATTGCGCAGAAAAAAACCGGGCCCACGAAGAGCCCGGTCTAAGGTCTTTGGCCTGATAGGCCGACACAATCACCTTCCAAGAGGGATAGCTGAGCCGCCGCGCCACTGGAGGAGGGGGACTTGATGCAGCGCGACCCCTCAACGTGAGAACGATTTGATCCGCGATCCGGCGGCCCGGCAAGCGGGCCCCCCGCATGTCAGACATGCGGAGCCCCGGGAGCGACAAATCAGCCCGGCCAGCGTTGCGCCTTGTTGACCACGAAGTCGCGGAACACCTGCACCCGCGCCACCGTCTTCAATTCCTCCGGATAGACGAAGTACGTGTCGAGCTGGATTGAATCTTCCTCGCCGAACAACTGCACCAGACGGTTGGTGTCCTCGATCAGGTAATCCGGCAGCGCGGCGATCCCGAGACCCTGTTGGCAGGCGCGCACCAGGCCGAGGATGTTGTTGACCTTGAAGTAGGGCTCGCGCGGACCCATGCCGTTACGCCCGGCTTCGATCAGCCAACTCCGGTTTTGCAGATGCGGCGGCACCTGGCTGTCGCTCAGCATGATCAGCCGGTGATTGTCGAGATCCTCCAGCGTCCGCGGCGTCCCGAAATTCTTGATGTATTCCGGCGAGCAATAGGCGTGGAAGCCGATCGAGAACAGCTTGCGCTGGATCAGGTCGGGTTGGGTCGGCTTGCGGGTGCGGATCGCGAGGTCGGCCTCGCGCATCGACAGGTCGAGCTCTTCGTCGGTGACGATCAGCGAGATCCGGATCTCTGGATACAGCGCGGTGAATTCGCCGAGCCGCGGCACCAGCCAGTGAATGCCAAGCCCCGGCGTCGTGGTGACCTTGAGGTCGCCGCTCGGCCGCTCGCGGCTGTCGGTGAGCTTGGCGCGGGCCGCCTGCAACTGCATGAACACGTCATGCGCGGTGCGGAACAGCAGATCGCCTTGTTCGGTGAGGATCAGGCCGCGGGCGTGGCGGTGAAACAGCGACACCGAGAGCTCCTGCTCCAGTGCGCTGACCTGCCGCGACACCGCCGACTGCGACAGCCCAAGCTGCTCGCCGGCATGGGTGAAACTCCCCGCTTCGGCAGCGGCGTGAAAGACCTTCAGCTTATCCCAGTCCATATCGGTGAACCCGTCGCGGTGTCGCGCCATCCAGAGAGTTATTCGGCCGCTTGGCGGTCGCCGGCGCGCAGCGCCAGGAAGCGTTCGGCTTCGAGAGCCGCCATGCAGCCCATTCCGGCTGCGGTGACGGCTTGGCGGTAGGTCTCGTCGGCGACGTCGCCGGCGGCGAACACGCCAGGTACCGAGGTTGCGGTCGAATTCGCCGCGACCTCGACATAACCGGACGGTTTGAGCTTGATCTGGTCTTTGAACAGCTCCGTCGCCGGAGCATGGCCGATCGCGATGAACACGCCGTCGGCTTTGACCTCGCTGGTCGTGCCGCTCTTGACGTTCTTCAGGCGCACGTGGGTGACCTTGGTCGGGTTCTCCGCGCCGCAGATCTCGTCGACCGCGACGTCCCAGATCACCTTGATCTTCGGATGCTTGAACAGCCGGTCCTGCAGGATGCGTTCGGCACGGAAGTGGTCGCGCCGGTGCACGATGGTGACGCTGGCGGCGAAGTTGGTCAGGAACAGCGCTTCCTCGACCGCGGTGTTGCCGCCGCCGATCACCACGACATCCTTGCCGCGATAGAAGAAGCCGTCGCAGGTGGCGCAGGCCGAGACGCCGAAGCCCTTGTAGGTCTGTTCGGACGGAATACCGAGCCAGCGCGCCTGAGCGCCGGTGGCGAGGATCAGCGTGTCGGCCAGATAGACGTCGCCGCTGTCGCAGGTCAGCCGGAACGGCCGCTGGCTGAGGTCGAGATCGACCACAAGGTCGGTCTTGATCCGGGTGCCGACATGCAGCGCCTGCTTCTCCATCTGCTCCATCAGCCATGGGCCTTGGATCACATCGGCGAAGCCGGGGTAGTTCTCGACGTCGGTGGTGATGGTGAGCTGACCGCCGGGCTGCATGCCCTGGATCAGGATCGGCTCCAGCATCGCGCGAGAGGCGTAAATCGCGGCGGTATAACCGGCGGGCCCGGATCCAATGATCACGACCTTGGCTTGAACCGGACTCGGCATGAATCAGTCCCCGAAACTGAGGGCGGCGCGACGCAGGGAAAGGCCTGGCTGGGGCATCGCCAATGGGCGGAAGATCAGACAGAAGTCTATGTTATTTGGCGAGCTATGCAAGATTTGCAATACCTCCGTGCAGGATTTCCCACCAAGAATAGAAAACGAGCTGTGAGCATCGCGAAATAAAATTACCCAAATTTCGCGGGGTGCGCTAAGAGAGGCTGTTTCTAAGCCGAATCCGCCTTGCGGGAATAGCACCAGCGTGACCAAGAGCCTCGACCAGATCGACCTCAAGATCCTGCAGGAAATTCAGGACGACGGCCGAATCACCAATGTCGAACTGGCCAAACGGGTCGGGATTTCGCCGCCGCCGTGTCTGCGGCGGGTGCGGACGCTGGAGGAAGAGGGCTACATCCTCGGCTATCGCGGGCTGCTCGATCCGGCGCATCTCGGTTTCGACGTCACGGTGTTCGCCTCGGTGCATTTGTCGAGCCAGGCCGAGGCCGACCTGCGCGGGTTTGAGGAATTCGTCCGCAACGAGCCGCTGGTACGCGAGTGCTGGATGCTGTCGGGCGAAGTCGACTTCATCCTGAAATGCGTCGCGCCCGACATGGCGACGTTCCAGAATTTTGTCGCCCATCTCACCGCCGCCCCGCACGTCCGCAACGTCCGCACCTCCCTAGTCCTGCGCAATTCGAAATACGCCGCCGCGGTGCCGTTGGAGCTGAAGGCGGCGACGACCTGAAGCCGCCGCCGCGATCGTTTCAGCGCTGCTGCAGTGTCAGCGATCGCGCCGCAGGATGCGGTCGAGGCTGATCGGTCCGCCGCCCGTCGTCACCAAGTACAAGCACGTGAAGCACATCGCGATCGCCAGGCTGCCGCCGTTCAGGAGCGGCAGCCAGACCGGCGTTGCGCCCTTGAAGACGTGGCCGAGGAAATACGCGAACGCCATCTCGCCCGACAGGATGAAGGCGACCGGGCGGGTGAACAGGCCGAGCATCAGCAGCGCGCCGAGGATCAGCTCCAGGCTGCCCGCCGCGCCATACAGCGAGAACAGCTCGACCTTGGCGAACATCGGCACAGCGGGAAATTTGAACAGCTTGGCCACGCCGTATTGAAACAGCAGCAAACCGGTGATGAAGCGGAGCAGGCTCAGGGCAAACGGCTGCCAGCGCGCGAACGACTGATTCATGGACGATCCTGATTCTCGAGGTGGGGCAGTCACGGCCGAGCAAGAATGCCGCCGACCGTACGGAACCTTGCCGCAACACCCTGGCACCAGCGACTGAATTCACCGTGAGCCGCTGGAGTTCGGGCAACAAAAAAGCCGCGGCGAAGCGCGGCTTTTTCGTTTCGTTGGCGGTGTGCGCTGGTCAGCGCCACTCGACCTTGGCGATCTCGTAAGCCTTGGCGCCACCCGGGGCCACGACCTCGACCGAGGAGCCCGCTTTCTTGCCGATCAGCGCCCGCGCCAGCGGGGAGGTGATCGAGATCTTGCCCTTCTTGGCGTCGGCTTCGGCCTCACCGACGATCTGCCACACCGCCTTCTTCTCGGTGTCCTCGTCGATCAAGGTGACGGTGGCGCCGAACTTGACGGTGTCGCCCGACAGCTTGCTGACGTCGATGATGTCCGCGCGCGCCAGCTTGTCCTCGAGCTCGTTGATCCGGCCCTCGTTGTGGGACTGCTCTTCCTTGGCCGCGTGATATTCGGCATTTTCCGAGAGGTCGCCATGGGAGCGCGCTTCGGCGATATGCTCGATGATGCGCGGACGGTCCACCGACTGGCGATGCTTCAACTCGTCCGAAAGTGCGGCGTACCCGCTCGCAGTCATCGGTATCTTTTCGACCATCGTCTCTTCATCCTTCAAGAATACGTTGCGGATCGCCGAACCCTGCTCGCCCGCAACGTCGTCGGGTGTTTACGGCGGCGCCGCGCCTGTGCGGCGTCCGAAGTCGGTTCAAAACGGCACCAGAGCTGTCCGGCAAACGCCGGAGAGAACAATTCCAATGCGGGCGGGTTCCCCGGCCTGACGGCCTGTCAGTCGATAGCCGGCCGCTCGGGCCGGGCGACGATCAGCTTTCGGAAAAGTAGCTCTGCAGGGTCCGGACCTCAAGGTCCCCATCCAAATAGGCCCGGATGCCCTTTGCGGCAGCCACCGCGCCCGAAAGAGTGGTGTAATAGGGAACTTTATGCAAGAGGGCAGCGCGCCGCAGCGACCGGCTGTCGGCCAGCGCCTGCGGTCCCTCAGTGGTGTTGAACACCAGTTGCACTTCGCCGTTCATGATGGCGTCGACGATGTGCGGACGGCCTTCCAGCACCTTGTTGATCTTCTCCGCGGGCACGCCGTGGTCCGCCAGATAGCGCTGGGTCCCGGAGGTGGCGATCACCCTGAAGCCAACCGAGTGCAGCAGCTTCACGGCGTCGAGGATCCGCGCCTTGTCGCTTTCGCGGACTGATACGAACACGGTGCCCTTGCGCGGCACGCGGGTGCCGCCGCCGAGCTGGCTCTTGGCGAAGGCGACCTCGAACGAGCGGTCGAGGCCCATCACTTCGCCGGTCGAGCGCATCTCCGGGCCGAGCACGGTGTCGACACCCGGGAAGCGCGCGAACGGGAACACCGATTCCTTGACGCCGACATGGTCGAGCGTGCGCTTCTTCAGGCCGAGGTCGGCGATCTTCTCTCCCGCCATGATTCGCGCCGCGAGCTTGGCGACCGGCATGCCGATCACCTTGGCGACGAACGGCACGGTACGGGACGCGCGCGGATTGACCTCCAGCACGTAGATCTCGCCGTCCTTGATGGCGTACTGCACGTTCATCAGGCCGACGACGTCGAGGCCGAGAGCCAATTCGCGGGTCTGGCGCTCCAGCTCGGCGATGGTTTCGGCGCTGAGCGAGTGCGGCGGCAGCGAGCAGGCGGAGTCGCCGGAGTGAATGCCGGCCTCTTCGATGTGCTCCATGATGCCGACGATAAAGGTGTCCTTCCCGTCCGACAGACAGTCCACGTCGACTTCCGTCGCGTCCGACAGATAGCGGTCGAACAGCAGCGGGTTGGTGCCGAGCACGGTGTTGATCTGGCCGGTCTTGTCGTTCGGATAGCGTGCCTTGACGTCGCCCGGCACCAGCTCGGGCAGGGTGCCGAGCAGGTAATCGCTGAGCTGATTGTCCTCGCGGATGATCTGCATGGCGCGGCCGCCGAGTACGTAAGACGGACGCACCACCAGCGGCAGGCCGAGTTCGGCCGCGACCAAGCGGGCCTGCTCGACCGAGTAGGCGATGCCGTTCTTCGGCTGCTTTAGCCGCAGTTTGTCGAGGATGCGCTTGAAGCGATCGCGGTCTTCGGCGAGGTCGATCGCGTCCGGGGAGGTGCCCAGGATCGGCACGTCGGCGGCTTCAAGGGCGCGCGCCAGCTTCAGCGGCGTCTGGCCGCCGAACTGTACGATCACGCCGCGCAGCGTACCGTTGGAGCGCTCGGTGTCGATGATCTCGAGCACGTCTTCGGCCGTCAGCGGCTCGAAATACAGTCGGTCCGCGGTGTCATAGTCGGTCGACACCGTTTCCGGGTTGCAGTTGACCATGATCGATTCGTAGCCGGCGTCGTGCAGCGCGAAGCAGGCATGGCAGCAGCAGTAGTCGAACTCGATGCCCTGGCCGATCCGGTTCGGACCGCCGCCGAGGATGATCACCTTCTGCTTGTCCGACGGCCGGCTTTCGTCCGACGCCGGGCCGGCGAACGGCGCCTCGTAGGTCGAATACATGTAGGCGGTCGGCGAGGCGAACTCCGCCGCGCAGGTGTCGATGCGCTTGAACACCGGGCGGACGCCGAGCGCGCGGCGCTTGGCCTTGACCTCGGCCTCGGTGGTGTTGGCGAGCACGGCGAGGCGGGCGTCGGAGAAGCCCATCGCCTTCAGGGTGCGCATGCCGAACGCATGATCCGGCAGGCCCGCGTCGCGGACCCGGGCTTCCATGTCGACGATGCCGCGGAGCTGCGCCAGGAACCAGGGATCGATCTTGCAGGAGTTGAAGATCTCTTCATCCGACCAGCCGAGGCGCATCGCCTGCGCGACCTGCAGCAGCCGGCTCGGCGTCGGGGTGCCGAGCGCCGCGCGAATCGCATTCTTGTCGTCGCCGCGGCCGAGCCCTTCGATTTCGATCTCATCGAGACCGGTGAGCCCGCTCTCGAGGCCGCGGAGCGCCTTCTGCAGGCTCTCCTGGAAGGTGCGGCCGATCGCCATCACCTCACCGACCGACTTCATCGCGGTGGTCAGGTTGGCGGAGGCGCCGGGGAATTTTTCGAAGGCGAACCGCGGAATCTTGGTGACGACGTAATCGATCGTCGGCTCGAACGACGCCGGCGTTGCGCCGCCGGTAATGTCGTTGGCGATTTCGTCGAGCGAATAGCCGACCGCCAGCTTGGCGGCGACCTTGGCGATCGGGAAACCGGTGGCTTTCGACGCCAGAGCCGACGAACGCGACACCCGCGGGTTCATTTCGATCACGACCAGCCGGCCGTCATCCGGGTTGACCGCGAACTGCACGTTGGAGCCGCCGGTTTCGACGCCGATCTCGCGCAGCACCGCCAGCGAGGCGTCGCGCATGATCTGGTATTCTTTGTCGGTCAGCGTCAGCGCCGGCGCGACGGTGATCGAATCGCCGGTATGCACGCCCATCGGATCGAGATTCTCGATCGAGCAGACGATGATGCAGTTGTCGTGCTTATCGCGCACGACCTCCATCTCGTATTCCTTCCAGCCGAGGATCGATTCTTCGATCAGAACCTCGTTGGTCGGGGAGGCGTCGATGCCGCGTTCGACGATCTCGATGAACTCGGCCTTGGTGTAGGCGATGCCGCCGCCGGTGCCGCCCATCGTGAACGACGGCCGGATCAGCGCCGGGAAGCCGATCTCGTCGAGCGCGCGCAGCGCGTCGGGCAAGCTCTTCACCTGGCGCGAGTTCGGGGTTTCGAGCCCGATCTTGGTCATCGCCTCGCGGAACCGCTCGCGGTCCTCGGCCTTGTCGATGGCGTCGGCGGTGGCGCCGATCATCTCGACGTCGAACTTTTCCAGCGTCCCGAGCTTGCGCAGAGAAAGCGCGCAGTTCAGCGCGGTCTGGCCGCCCATCGTCGGCAGCAGCGCGAAGCCGCCGGGGATGACGTAGCGCTCCTTCTCGATGATCTTGGCGACGATCTCAGGGGTGATCGGCTCGATATAGGTCGCGTCCGCCAGCTCCGGATCGGTCATGATCGTCGCCGGATTGGAGTTGACCAGGACGACCCGATAGCCCTCCTGCTTCAGCGCCTTGACCGCCTGCGTGCCGGAATAGTCGAATTCGCAGGCCTGGCCGATCACGATGGGACCGGCCCCGATGATGAGGATGGTGGAGATGTCGGTTCGTTTGGGCATCAAATCTCGCTGACGCGGGCGGAAATCGCGGGCACAAAAAAAGGGCGCGCAGCCGCGCGTCCCTCAGGTCTTCAAGCGCCGGGCCGTCCCAGGCGCGCGGGAGGTGTCTTAGACCAGTTTCCCGGGCGGCGAAAGGCCTTCGAGTCGCCCGTCAACCGGCAATTTCGGCAAGATCTGGAGGCCCAGCCTGGACTTGAACCAGGAAAAAGAGCGTTGCACCGCCCCCGCGTTAATCTTCCGCCACCGGGCCGAGCGCATCTTGGCACTTCACGAAGGGGTGATCCAGCCCGGAGCGCGGCTATCCTTAATGCAATGCGGCCTTTGGGCTTTGGTCATTTAGGATTGGGGCCGGGCAGAGCGGCGTCCGGCGGGGGCGGGCGTCCGCCGCGGTGCAAAAGTACCGAAGTGTCTCGGGCTCGCGGCGTTGCGGCCTCCCTTCTGGTGCGGGCTGCAGTCACGAACTCGTGTCCGTGGCTGCGTAACAGGCCGGCGCGAGCCCCGTATCTTGAGCGCAACAGCCAGGCCGATGGCCTCGGCCTCAACCTCGCGAGGACAGCTTATGCGCGCTCCATTTGGTCGCCTTGCTCTCTGCGCCGCCGTTGTGGGGGCGCTGGCGTGGTCCGCTCTCGGACCGTCTCGGGCGGCCGAGGAGCCGGTGGTGATCCCGCCGCCGCAGCTCGATGCCAAAGAGGCCGGCGGGATTCAGACCGCCGTATTTGCCGGCGGCTGCTTCTGGGGCGTGCAGGGCGTGTTCCAGCATACGGCCGGTGTGGTCAATGCGCTGTCGGGCTATGCCGGCGGTAGCAAGGCGAGCGCGAGCTATCCGCTGGTCTCGACCGGCACGACGGGGCATGCGGAGGCGGTCGAGGTCAAATACGATCCGAAGCGGATTTCCTACGGCAAGCTGCTGCAGATCTATTTCTCGGTCGCGCATGATCCGACGCAGCTCGATCGCCAGGGGCCCGACACCGGGCCGCAATATCGCTCGGCGATCTTCACCACCAGCGACGAGCAGAAGCGGATTGCCGACGCCTATATTGCGCAGCTCGACGCCGCCAAGGTGTATGGCGCGCCGATCGTCACCAAGGTCGGACCGCTGAAGGGCTTTTATGCTGCGGAAGCCTACCACCAGGACTACCTGACGTTGCACCCCACTCAGCCCTATATTGCGTACAACGACCTGCCGAAGATCGGGGCCCTGAAGAAACTGTTTCCGACGGAGTATCTCGACAAGCCGACGCTGGTGAGCAGCGTCAAGGCCACCAACTGACGGTGGGTTCGACGGTTCAGGAGGAACGATGGCCGACACCAATACCACGAGGCCCGGCAAGGTTCAGAAAAGCGAAGCCGAATGGCGCAAGGAGCTAACGCCGATGCAGTACGCCGTGCTGCGTGAGAAGGCGACCGAGCGGCCGTACACCGGCGAATACGAATACGAGACGCGGCCCGGCACCTATTTGTGCGCTGGCTGCGGCCAGACGCTGTTCGAGTCCGATACCAAGTTTGATTCCGGCTGCGGCTGGCCGAGCTTCACTGCGCCAGCGGCGACGGGTGCGATCGACGAGGAGCGCGACGTCAGTCACGGCATGATCCGCACCGAGGTGCTGTGCTCGCGCTGCAGCGGCCATCTCGGCCACGTGTTTCCCGACGGCCCCGGGCCGACCGGGCTGCGCTACTGCATCAATTCGGCGGCGCTGAAGCTCCAGCCGAAATAGCGGGTCGCAATTGGCACGATCATCAGCGAAGCGGGCGTCCTTGGCGCCCGCTTCTTGTTTGTGGAATTTACAAAAGCGAAGCGAATTCATTCAGATAGCGCAATCGTGGCGACCTTGAGTCGCAAATCCGCGCATCGTGCCTATATGAAGTGGGTCGGAATTGAAGCCGCCGGTGCCGATCAAGATCGCTTCCGTGTGGCCATCACCCTATTCAGGAGGCCACTTCCACCATGGCGTTCAGCTACGATACCGCCGCCGAACTGTTTCCCGCAGCGATCCGCAAGAAACGCCGGACCGGCGTCGCCTATCGCCGCTTCAGCAAGGCGGCCGAAGCGGTGCGCTACGCGATCGAGGAGTTGCCGGCGGATTGCCTGAACGGCGCCTATCTGCAGGTCGACGAAGCCCGCTTCGACCACAAGGGCATCCGCACGCTTTACGAGAGCGACGAGTATCCGCTGCAGCGCCGGGCGTCGTGATCGAAACGCGTCCGCGCCAGCAGGGGATCTGTTTTAGAACGCCCTGAAGCTCTGAATGTCGCAGCGATCGACGATCGCGGCAAACCGATAGGTCTCGAGCTTTCCACTCTTGTAGAACAGTGCGTAGGTCTGCCGCGCCTGATCCGGTGCCTTGCTGCGCAGGCAGACGATCCAGGGTGTGACGGTGACCGGATCGGCCTCGATCGGACCGGCGATCTCCCAAGGCTGCGGTAGCTTGGCTTCATCGCCGACCTTCTTCAGATCAACCGCCATCACCGCCGCCTTCGGCGCCTTGTCGCCGCCATCCGGTAACGCATCGAGAATCGACGAGCAGCCGGCGAGGGCGAAGCACGCCGTGGCGACCACGGATCGCATTAAGAGCGCATGATACCGAATGACTCTGTCTCCGTGCCGGGCAGTCGAAGGCAATCCCAGGGCTGCTCGCGATGCAACGATGCTAGCCTGCTCGATTTCTCTGGCACACGCCGCCCAGGATTGTCGAGGTGTCCTGGTTGAGGAGCAGAACGTCGGTGCCCAGAACGCTCTTCTTTCGCAGGTAGGTCTTGCAAACTGTCGCACAGAAGGGTTCCTGGAGATGACTGTCTATTCTACAAGGTCTCCCCTGCTCCAGCTCCCTGCGCAAAGTCTGATGGTCTACTGTTATGAAGCGAGCCTTGATTTTCGGAATATCCGGCCAGGACGGCTCTCTTCTCGCCCGGCATTTGATTGATCTGGGTTATGAGGTGATAGGGACGTCCCGCGACAAAGAAGTCACTTCGTTCAGGAATCTCATTGCCCTTGGAATCCGCGACAAAGTGAGACTCTATTCTGCCAGCTTGACGGATTTTCGCAGCATCCTGCAGGTTGTATCGGAGTGCCTTCCAGACGAAATCTATAATCTCGCAGGCCAATCGTCCGTGGGGCTTTCCTTCGAGCAACCGGTCGAAACCCTCGATTCGTCCATCTTTGGGCCGCTGAATATTCTGGAAACAATTCGGATATTGAAGCTCGGTTCGCGTCTCTACAACGCCTGCTCCAGCGAGTGCTTTGGCAATACCCTCAATCACGCCAACGAATTGACGCCGTTCAATCCTCGGAGTCCCTACGGAGTGGGCAAGGCGGCTGCTTTCTGGACAGTTGTCAACTATCGAGAGGCCTACAAACTATTTGCGTGCTCAGGGATTCTTTTCAATCACGATTCGGTATTGAGGCCTCGGCGCTTCGTCACGCGTAAGATTGTCGCTGGCGCCGCTGACATCGCTGAGAGGAAGATCGACTGCTTGCGTCTAGGTAATCTGGCTGTCACCCGTGATTTTGGCTGGGCTGCTGAGTATATTGAAGCGATGCATCTAATGCTGCAGGCGGATACTCCTGATGACTATGTGATCGCTACAGGGCAGACCAATACTTTGGAGAGTTTTGTTAGCGAGGCATTCGCTTATTTCGGGCTCGATTGGCGGCACCACGTCGAAATTGATCAGTCTCTCTTTCGGCCTAATGAAATTATGCACAGCGCGGGCGACCCCAGTAAGGCTGCGTCCAATCTGGGCTGGAAAGCCCAGATCTTAATGGTTGATGGGATTCGTCGTCTGGCCGAAAGCGAGCTGCAAGCGAGGCATCTCGACGGCAAGTAGCTCTTGCTTGTAGGCGTCATCAGATCGTGCGATATAGTGCCGAACTACGCTGGCGGCACGACGTTGACGGCTTAGAACATGTCGTGCGTTCGCTGCGATGCCTACTTTCGACCCCGCGGCTAGTCCGGAAACTACCTCGTAGTCGATCGCTTCCATCAGCTTCGGCCGAGCGCCCCGGGGGGCGCTGTCGCAGGCTACCACCACCTTATCGAATTCGCCGATCAGCGTGTCGCGCTCCATGCCGAGCGCCTGTACAGCGTCAGGTTTTATCTCCTGGTCGAACAGCCAGCGCGCGTCATACTTGCGAAAGCCGGTGTGCTTCACAATCGGCTCGGACTAGCAAGTGCTGGCTGTCAAAGCGGCTGCGACGTCGGAAACATGGCGATCTTTCGTAGAAGGGATGGTGCAGCCGACGCCGAGTCTTACGAACGAAAGGAACTCTGCCAGACCGTCGCGGCAGGCCGCGATGAACGCATCGGGGTCGCGCGCACCTGTTCGACGGCCAACGCCAGCATGATCGATTCCACCTCAGGTTGTTTGTCGATTGTAACTCCCACCAATATTGCGAAACTTGCGTCCTGCTGCGCCGGCTCGAGCTGGATGTAAATCGCAACCCCGATCTCCGAGCCTGGTTGCGTCTCGTGAAGCGTGGGCGGTTGCTGAGCTGGTCGGCGGCAGAACAGCGCCGGGACAATCGTAAGAACTTGCGCGCGCCCCCCTGGCGGTCAAGACTGGAAAACTGTGAGACCGGAAGGTTCGCAACATCCGGTACGGCGACTTTGCCTCTCGCAAAGAGGAAAATGCTAAACTCTGCAGAGTCGAAGGTTGTGACCGAGTTCCGAGGGATTTAGCTAGTAGCCAATCGCGCTTTGTCTAAGCTCACGTTGCCCACGCGTTAAGGAGCCTAGTTTGTTCTCTTCGTCCAGGTTGAGGGTCCTCCACGTTTACAAGACTTATTTGCCCGACAATTGCACCGGCGTTCCTCGGGTCATCTATGAAATTGCCGAGCAATTACAGGGGGGCGGCGTCGAAACTCAAGTCCTCTGCCTGTCGGATACCCCAAGTGATACCCCGATATTGACTGGAAGCCACATCACCCACCAAGCGAAGCAGGATTTGTTCATCGCGTCGACTGGATTATCAGTGTCGGTGTTCAGGCGTTTTAATGCGCTGATTCGGAACGTTGATCTCGTTCACTATCACTTTCCGTGGCCTTTGGCCGACCTGCTGCACCTGACAGCAATGCGCAAGGTGCCAAGTATCGTTACCTACCACTCAGACGTTGTGAAACAACGCGTTCTGGGATGGCTCTACCAACCGCTTCAGCGTTGCTTTTTGAACTCGGTCGACCGGATTGTCGCAACGTCTCCTCAATATGCGTCGACGAGCGGGGTCCTTCGACGGTTTGCTTCGAAGACAACCGTTATCCCGATCGGAATCGCTGACCGTGTGCCGCCGAACGATGTCGCGATCCGCTCGTGGCTGAATCGGGTTGGTAAGGATTTTTTTCTTTTCGTTGGTGCGCTGCGTTACTATAAGGGGCTGCCGTTCCTCTTAGAGGCGGCTCGAATGAGCGGCTTGCCGGTTGTGGTCGTCGGTGGTGGGGGGCGCCACCTCATTGATGTTCCGCCAAACGTGGTCTTTGTCGGTGCCGTGAGCGATGAAGACAAAGAAGCGCTGCTATCCCTGTGTCGTGGGCTTATCCTACCGTCACATTTGCGCTCCGAGGCCTTCGGCATCGCATTGATCGAAGCGGCGCGGGCCGGAAAGCCGTTGATCTCGTGCGAGATCGGAACTGGCACAACGTTTGTGAATATTCATGGGGAAACCGGCTTGGTGGCGCCTCCGGCCGATCCCGCCGCGCTCGCGGAAGCTATGATCCGTCTCGCTTCGGCGCCCGATGCCGCCGCTCAAATGGGAGAAAACGCCCGCCGACGGTACGAGCAGTTGTTCACCGCGGGCGACATGGCCCAGGCTTATAAGGCGCTCTACCTGGACGTTGTTGGGATCTCGACCAGACGGGTCGATTGAGTTGTATCCCACGGCACTTGATCGAGGCGACGGCTTCCTCTACGACCTCGCTGGGTCTCGATTGGGCGATGAGATTTAGCCGCCAGACGAGCCTTCCGCGCTTCGAAGCGCTCGATCGTCTCGTTGTCTTCACCGCCCTACTGCGGTAGACGGCGTCTCCGCGGGCTGCGAAGCTCTACCAGCTGTTGTGTCTCCTACATGAAACGCGCACTCGTCACCGGCGCCTCAGGGTTTATCGGGTCATGTCTCGTCGCAAGGCTCTTGGCCGACGGCTGGGATGTCCACGTCATCTTGCGGCCGCAGTCGTCATTGGCTCTGTTGTCGGACGTGGCAGCGAGGATTTCGGTTCAGCGGCATAGCGGGGCGACGGAGCAGATGCTGGATATCCTCGCCGCCTCAAAGCCCGACGTGGTTTTCCATCTCGCGGCGCAAGCGTCTTCCGATCATCTTCCAAATGACGTTGAACAGATGATCGCCAGCAACGTCCTGTTGTCCACTCAGTTGGCAGAGGCAATGATGCGGACTGGCGTGACGAGGCTCGTGACAACTGAAACGTTCTGGCAGCATCGTTCCGGAGCCGATGAATATCAGCCTGTTTGTCTCTACGCTGCTACAAAACAGGCGGCCCGCGACATTCTTCGATATTACGTCGATGCCGGTTCGATCAACGTGATCTGTCTTGTCTTGTTCGATACCTACGGACCGCGCGATCCGCGCAAGAAGCTTGTCAACTTGCTGAAGGAAGTTGCGCGTGATGGTCGAGAGATCAAGATGACTCCTGGCGAGCAGATCATCGACCTCGTCCATGTCGAAGACGTCACGTCGGCCTATCTGCGGGCCGCAGATCTGTTGATTGAATCGGCTCATCCTGCGCTTCGGACTTACGCGGTCAGCTCAGGCGAAAGAATGAGCTTGCGTGACCTTGTTGGATTGATCGAACGAGTGTGCGATTTGTCGTTCTCGATCAAGTGGGGCGGCAAACCCTACAGACTAAACGAAGTATTCAATCCGTGGCTCGGTGAGACATTGCCGGGATGGAGGCCCAAAATCGGCCTCGCCGCGGGGCTTCGCGACGTGTTTGGAGGATGACGACGAAATGGCGATCCAAAAGGTCCTCCGGCTGGTGCAGATAACGCGAGCTTTCCTTGCTGATCTGGCCAGCAAACGCGACTTGATCTTCAGTCTTTCCGTTAGAAATTTCAAAAGCGCGTATTTCGGCTCGCTATTTGGGATGACTTGGGTCATCGTCGAGCCGCTCATCTACGTTTTTTTGCTCTGGTTCTTTTTTACCAAGGCGATCAAATTTCAGCCTCCCGAGGGTTACCCTTACGTGCCGTGGCTTATGACCGCGATGGCGCTCTGGAATTTCATTTCGCTTACTTTGGCGTCATCAGCTAGCACCTTCAGGAGTCACGCTTTTCTGTTAAAGCGCCCTGAGTTCAACATGTCACTGCTGCCGGTCGTCAATATTCTGACCGGTCTCTACATTCACGGGATATTCTTAGTGATCCTGGTCGCCATCCTTCTGCTAAGCGGCATACCGTTTACGCTGTACTGGTTCCAGGCTGGATACTATCTGCTGGCTACGGCGATCCTGCTGTTGGGGGTCGCCTGGATTGCTGCGTCGCTCAGCCTCTTTATCAAGGATGTTACCAACATCATCGGGATCATCATCCAGATCGGTTTCTGGACCTCACCGATATTCTGGTCGCTAAATACCTTTCCTGCCAACTTTCGAGTTTTGCTTCAGCTCAACCCGCTGAGCTACGTGATGGAAGGTTACCGAAAGAGCTTTCTGTATGCTCAGCCGTTCTGGAATGACCCGATCGGCTTTGCCTACTTTTGGTCGTTTACTTTGATCGTTCTGCTGATCGGTGTGGTGACTTACAAGACGTTGCGGCCACACTTTGGAGATGTGGTCTGATGTCACAAGCAGTCATCCAAGTTCAAAACGTCAGCAAATTTTTCCGGATTTACGACCGTCCCAGCGATAGGCTCAAAGAGGCATTCTCTTTTGCGAGAAAGCAGTACCATACCAACTATCCAGCACTTCGAGACGTTAGCTTCGAGGTGAGGAAGGGCGATTTCCTCGGAATTGTGGGGCGAAATGGCGCGGGAAAGTCGACGCTGCTGAAGATCCTCTCCAGGGAGCTGTCGCCGACGCAAGGCACGGTTCATATCACGGGAAAGGTGTCCCTGCTGCAGCTTGGCGTCGGCTTCGATCCGGAACTCACTGGTGTGGACAACGCTCGGTTTGCGAGCAAGTTGCTTGGTTATAATGATCGCGAGATCGATGCCAAACTGGAAGAAATCATTGCGTTTGCCGATATTGGAGAGTTCATCTACCACCCAGTGAAGACGTACTCGAGCGGAATGTACTCGCGTCTGTCGTTCGCGGTCGGGATCAATATCGATCCCGATATCCTCATTGCGGATGAAGTACTTTCCGTCGGCGATATGCGCTTTTCTCAAAAATGTCTCCGCAAAATGCGGGAGTTCAAAGAGCGCGGCAAAACGGTGATTTTTGTATCGCACGATATGCAAAGCGTTAGTGCGTTTTGCGATACGGCCATGTGGATCAAAGACGGCTCAATATTTATGAGTGGTGACGCGAAGCACGTCACGACGAGCTTCCAGAACTACATGCTGTATGACAAGTTGCCGGAGCAATATGAAGGTGTTGCGGAGATCGAGAGTCCGCAATTGTCCGCACCCGCGTCCTCGCCGGCCGTGGCTGCGGACGATTTCGGAGAGGTTGACTGGATTGATCTAAAAGGGGTCGCCAGCGTCGGAGACGGACGGGCGGAGATATCCAGAATGGCGCTCGTTCTGGCACACGGGGGGCGGCCAGCACGATCGCTCCGCGGCAATGAAGACGTCGTTCTGTTGATGGACATCCGCGTCAAAGCCGACATGGTTGCGCCGCAGATCGGCTTTGTCGTCTATAATCGACAGGGGCTACCGGCTCTACATACGAACAATGAAATCTGTGGATTCGAAGTGGCCTCGCTTACCGAAGGGCAGTCGGTACGCGCCGTCTTCCGCCTCAAGCTGCCGGGGCTGGCAAACGGCGACTACATTTTTTCGATCGGAATTCAGACGGGTCTCGATATGGCGCATAAGATCGATGACATCTGCGAATTCAACGTCAAAAGGCTCGACCTAAAGGGGACGCAGTGCGGCTACGCGATCATTGAGCAGGAGCGTTTCGAACTGCATGGCGCGGACCAGGAAAAAATGCTGTGACGTTGTTCAAAACTCTTGTTCTGCATCTGTTTAATCGCACATTCTCGACCTCTGTGACTATCGAGGACGTGCCGGGATTGTTGCGCTTGTCCGGCAACAGGGTGGTCATTCCGAATCCTGGCTCCGAAGTGGCGCCGCCGCGGGTGATTGAGCCGAGTCCGGTCGCTTCCGATACCGAGGCAGATGCCAAGCAAGCTCTTCCGAACGAGAGCGCTCAAGCTCTTGTGGGGCAAGCAAAAGGGGCAGGTCTTGAGCCAAGTGACGTCAAGGAGCCGTCGAGTTCCATATCTTCCGAGGTCGTCCACGCGGACGTTGCAACCACCGACTCAGCTTCGTCGGAGGTGGCGAGGGAGGAACTGCGGGACGATGAAACCCACTGTGCTCAGCTCTTGTTTGGCCAGGGATCCCCTCTCATCGGCCGGCTTCGGGGAGACGTGCTGCGACACCTCGAAAACGTAGTTCTTCTGCATCGCCTGGGTGACATCGAGGATCTTGGCGAGGGCGTCCAACTCAGCTACGCCCAAGAGGGAGAGTCGCTCATTCTGAATCGGTTTTTTGGTCCTCGTGAAGATGGATATTTCGTCGATATTGGCGCGCACCATCCCAAACGGTTCTCCAACACCTACTCTTTTTACAAGTCAGGCTGGAGGGGCATCAATGTCGAGCCCACGCCGGGGGCCAGGGAGTTGTTCGATCGTCTTCGGCCAGAAGATATCAATCTCGCTGTGGCGGTCGCAGAAACAGACGGGAAGCAGGACTTTTACATGTTCAGCGAACCCGCACTCAACACTTTCAGTGCCGAGCTCGCCAGTGAGTATAGGAATGCGGGCTGCGACCTTGTGGAGATCCAGTCGATAGAAACTCGGAGGCTCGACAGCCTTCTGCATGAATGCAACGTCGATCGGCCGATCGATTTCATGTCGATCGATGTCGAGGGGTATGAACTGCCCGTACTGCAATCGAACGACTGGTCGCGGTATCGGCCTAAGGTGCTGGTCGTCGAGATCCTCGATTTCGACCTCAAGCGCGCCAGTGAGTACCCGGTTCATCAGTTCATTATCGATGAGGGCTACGAGTTGTTCGCCAAGACATACAACACATCCTTCTACAAAGACGTTCGGTCGTCGTAATGGCCTCGGCTGGCGACGATCATCCGACCGTTTATGTGTTGCTGCCGGTGCATAACCGACGCAGCATCACGCTGTCGTTCGTCGAATTCTTCAAGAAACAAGATTACGACAACGCTCGCCTGGTTCTGATCGACGACGGCTCGACGGACGGAACTGCCGAGGCCGTAGGGGACCTCGTCGAAGACGTCATCGTTCTGCGTGGCGAGGGAAACTGGTGGTGGGCTGGCTCTCTTCATCAGGGGTATCTCTGGCTGCGCCGGAATCGAATCCCTGGCGATGACGTCGTTCTCATTATGAATGACGACACCGAGTTCTCCGCGGATTTCATCTCGGTCGGGCTGCGCATCCTGCGTCAGCATCCCGGGGCGCTGCTGACTGCTACGGGCTACAACCTTAAGACCGGCAAGCCACAGGATTCCGGCGGCTACATCATGGATTGGAGCACGCTGGGATTCTCGGAGACCCATGAGAATGCCCGCATCAACTGCGCTTCGACGCGCGGGCTGATGGTCCGGGTCTCCGACTTCCTCGACGTCAAGGGATTTCATCCCCGCCTGATCCCGCACTATCTGTCGGATCTGGAGTTCACGATGCGTGCCCAGAAGAAGGGCAAGATCCTGATGATTCATCCGGATTTTCGCATCGGCATCGACTTCGAGACGACTGGCCATCGCGAATTGGGAGGCGAAACATTCCGGCAGTACATCAAGAAGGTGTTTTCCATCCGCGCAGCGATGAATCCGATCCATTGGAGCAACTTCATCCTTCTGCATTCCGATTGGCGCTACAAACTTCCGAATTTGTCGCGTATCTGGGGCGGAGTTTATCTGAATGGCATCCGGCAACGCCTGTTGCCTGAGCTGAAGGCCTCGCTGCTGAAGAAGCGGTCGGGCTCGTAGTGTCACACCTGTCTGCGGGTATTGAACGATGTGCGGGATAGCCGGAATACTCTCAAAGACCGGTGTGAGGGATGATGCAGATCTCCTTGACAGGATGCTCGGCGCGATGGTGCACCGCGGCCCGGACGGACAGGGGACGTATCTTGGCGATCGAGCGGCGATCGGAATGCGCCGACTCAGCATCATCGATCTGACCGGTGGTTGGCAGCCGCTCTACAACGAGGATAAGTCGCTCGCCTTGGTGGCGAACGGAGAGATCTACAATTTTGTCGAACTGACCCAGGAGCTGATTGCTCGCGGCCATCGCTTTTCAACGCACAGCGACTGCGAGGTCATTCTTCATCTCTACGAGGAGGAGCAGGAAAACTGCCTTCGGCACTTGCGCGGCATGTTTGCCTTCGCGTTGGTCGACATCAAGCGTGGCACTGTCTTCATCGCCCGCGACCGGATGGGCGAGAAGCCCCTCTACCTACACGAGACCCAGGATTCGCTGCTTTTTGCGTCCGAAATGAAGTCGCTGCTGAGTTCCGGGCGGGTTCCGTTCGAGCTCGATCCCGGTTCGGTGAACGACTATTTCCACTATCAGTACGTGCCGGAGCCGCGCACGCCGCTCAGGGCGGTGCGGAAGCTCCCCCGTGCGCATTATCTGAAGGTCGATCTCGCCTCCTGGAAAGTCGAGCAGCACAAATACTGGGACATGGAGGATGCGCCGCCGGTCGAAGGCGATCCATCTGAGTTGGTTCGCGCCGAGCTAGAGAAGATCAGCGAGCTTTTGATCCGCGCCGATGTTCCGGTCGGAGTCGCGCTGAGCGGCGGTTTGGATTCCAGCGCAATTGCGGCCCTTGCGGCCCGAAAGTATCCGGGGACGATGCATGCGTTCAGCGTCGGCTATCCAGGGCGTCCGCCGAACGACGAGCGCAACAACGCGAAAGCGCTCGCCGACTTGCTCGGAATGCCGTTCCACGAGATCGAACTGACCACGCCAGAGCTGGTCGCTCACTTCGAGCAGATGAACTTCGAACGTGACGATCCCATCGCCGACATTTCCGGTTTCGGCTATTACTCCGTCAATAAGGCCGCGCGCGCCCAAGGAATTCCGGTGCTTCTGCAAGGCCAGGGCGGTGACGAGATCTTTTGGGGCTATGAGTGGGTCAAGGACGCGGCCCTTGCCACCGACAACATGCAGAATCCCGGCAGCCAGCGTCGGGAGCCGTTCAATCTCAAACGGTTCGTGAAAACATCGCTCCGCCGGCTTTCTGGCGCGCATCGGCCGGCGCCTACGTCGGTCCCGAATGCCGCGGGCCACCGCCCGATCTTCCACGAGCTTGCACCGGATTTTCGGATGGCTCTGACGGACCTCCGATCAAACCTTACAGGTCGCTTTATCGAGCAGCTCGGCAGTGCATCGGCCTACGACTTCTTCACCTTCGACAAACCGTGGAAGCAGTCGGACATTCTGATCACGCGGTTGATCAGTGACACCTATCTGCTCGAGAACGGCATCGCGCAGGGCGATAGGCTCAGCATGACCAACTCGGTCGAGTTGCGCTTGCCTTTCGTCGATTACAAGCTGGTCGAGTTGGTGATCGGTCTCCGCAAGACCCACGCGTCGGATCCGGACTATCTGCGCTTTCCGAAGCCTTGGCTGCGCGGCGCAATGCAGGGTATCCTGCCGGAATTCATCATCGATCGCCCGAAGCAAGGATTCGCTCCGCCTCTGATGGAGTGGCACAACGCACTCTTCAAGGCGTATGGCCACTATCTGGACGGCGGGTATCTGGTTCAATCGGGTGTCCTGACCGAGCAGGCCGGTGCCGAGCTGTCCGCCGGTCCGTTTCCGCGGGGGGCGATCGCGCCGATCTCGTTCAAGGCGCTCGTCTTGGAGATCTGGTGTCGCGAGATGGTTGCCACGTCTCAGCGCGAATGACCCCGATGGCACGCATCATCCAGGAAGCTCGGTCAATCCCGATGCATTGGCTGATCGTATATGCCGGGTCTGCGCTCTATCTTTGCCTACTTGTACCTCTCAATATGGCCGGGGCGGCCGACAGGAACATGCTCGCGATATTCATGATCGACGAGTATTCGGTCTATGAAACCACGGCGGCAATGCTCACGAAGGGAGGTAGCTTCGTCGAGCCTATTCAGAAAGTGTATGGTTATCTCTACCATTTTCTCAACGGCGTGATGCTTGTCCTTACGCGGCCGCTCAACCATTTCGTCGGCCTTAGCGCCACACGTTTTGATCTTCTTGTCTTGCGAGAGCTTAGCGTTGTCTACTATCTGATTGCGGTTATCGTCTTGCTTCGCTCGTTCTTTACGCAGGCGCATCCTGTTTTCGTGGTCTTGGCTTGGTTGGCCATGGTTTCGTCGCCTGCAGCTTTGCATACCAATACTTGGGTGCATCCAGATAATCTGGCGTTCATGCTGATGATGGCCACGTGCGGGACGCTTCTTCGCGATCGGTATGCGTTCGGCCGCTGGTTCTGGTTCGCGGCGGTCCTGTGGGGCCTCGCGACAAATACCAAGATGTACGGTCTCTTCCTGGCGCCGCTGTTTATCTGCTATGGGGCGCTAGCAATGACCCGAGATCCGGAGGACTTGCGAAGGCCCGTCGTGCGGATTGCGCTGGCTGGTGTTACCGCCATCGTTGTCTATTTTGCGACGATGCCGTTCCTGTTTATTAGCGGTAACCTCAAAGATTTTGTTCGGGAAATGATATTTTACTCCGCCACCTATATCACTGGTGTGCGGCATGCCACAGCCGAGTGGAATCCTGCGCTATGGTATCGAACGATTATTGCTGACTTCTATTTCACGTTGCCGTTCCTAGTGTGCATCATCGTGGGCACGCTTTTCCTTTTCCGAGCGTCCTGGCGAAGCTGTGTCTTGCTGCTGGCGACAATACTGCCAATGCTGCTGCATTTTTTGTTCGATGTCAGCTGGATCGGATTTTGGTATTTGATTCCGACGCTGGTTCCGCTTCTTGCCTTGGGCTTCTATGTTCCTGCCGAAGAGCCGTACAGGTGGCTGAGGTTGCCATTGTTGGCTGTTGTTCCTCTGATGTTGATGCTGCTTTTCAATAAAGGCGTCGTCAGCATTGGCTACGCCATGAGCACGCTACAGAGAGAGGAGCGTAGCCCTGCGATCTCACTGTACAGAAATGTCGAGATGCTGCTGGGCGAGCGCATTCGGTCGGTCAAAGTGACGTTTCGGGATCCCTACATTTATTTCCCCGACATTGAAGGAGTTGAGGTCAGGAAAAAGTGGGGACTTGCCACGTACAGCGAACTAGGGGGCGCAGATACGAAGATGCCGCAGGCGGATCTCGTGATGCTGCAAAAGGACTATATTCAGCGGTGCTCAGGCGAGGCAAATTTGCGTAAGTATATGGACTACATGAAGCAGAGCTTTGATGAGAATCGTCCGTGCATCAGTTTCTATTCTGATGCTGGTTCCCATAGGTTGTCCGGATACGACTTCTTGATCGAGAACGAGTTCGGCGTCGCGTTCATCCGTAGGGGTTTGTGAGTCCCAGTCGATGAGGTTGCCTAGTCCAAAATTGCTGCCCTTGAACGATGCGGCGGCCCTGCTCGAAAGATACCCCGGTATCAGCGCGTTCACACTGTCTCTGCTGCTGCTGCTGCCATTCATCCGGATGGGACTCGACGTCACCGATCCGGGTTTCCATCTGGGCAATCAGCTGATGGTTGGTCGGATCGGAATCTCATATATCGTCGAGCAACCCTATTGGTGGTTCTCCGACCTGGTCGGATGGTGGTGGCTATCGCTGTTCGAGCATATGGGCTTCGGTCTGGTGGGAGCTCGACTCGGCGGAGTGGTGGTGTTTTCGATTTGCGCGGCCTTGGCGGCGCATATCGTTTCGAAATACGTAACGTCGCACTGGCTTGTTCCAATTTCCGCGCTCTCCGTTGCCCCGTTTTATGCAGGATTCCTTAGTCTGATCAGCTATGACACCGTTCCGGCGCTGATCTGTCTGGTCGGCTTGTGCTTCTATTACATTGCGTTGTTTGGAGAACGCCCCTGGGCCGTCTATGGAGCCTCGCTGCTTGCGGGCATTGCGTGGTTCTTTCTGCTGCAGTCGCGGTTGCCGGCCGTGGTCGTTGCAGGGGTTCCGATCATCGGAGCTATTGCTGCAATCTTGATTGATCGGAAGCGTCTTCGACCCGCTGTGATCTCTGGTGGAATTACATTCGTCGTTATCGCCGCGCTGTCCGCTGGGTTTTACCTTTACCTGGTTCGCTCGGGGTTGCTGGCGAAGATCGCAGACAATCAACCGCTGGATACCCACTACAACAGCGAGTTCTTCCTCACCGTTATTCGCCAGCAGTGGTCGTTGATCTCGCCCTGGCTTACCTGGTTTGTTGGCGGTGTTCTGGTCCTGTTTGTTGCTTTGCTTTGGCCGGTTGCGGCGCGCGCTTGGATTGTCGGGTTGGCCGCAAGCGTCCTCATTATCCTCTATGTGTGGGGGAATCTGGGGGCGCGGCTTCACGATCTGTTCGCCGGCACATTGAACTTCTTGATGTTGGTCTGCCTTGTCGTCGCATTGATCGCTGTTTTCATCATTCTGTTTTGGCGGCGGCCGCCGGAATCGTCACGTGAGCTGCTGTTTCGGCTTATCCTCGTCGGCGGCAGCGCATTGGCGCTTCCGATTATCGTCAGCTTGGGGTCTTCTGCCGGCTTGGCTAAGTTGCAGTTCGGCGGCTATTTGGTGCCGCCTCTTGTGATTGCTTTGCTGGTACTGCTGGCGAGCCAGCGCCGCGGGACCGAAGCAAAAATCCTGCGTGGGGTGGCGGCCGGTCTCACGCTGTTTGCCGTAATCTTCGCCGAGTGGCACCTTTATGCGAAGGGGGTATTTCGCGATCAACCGGATCGTCGGCAACTTGTGTCCGCGCCGGAGGTTGCGCGTCTGGGCCCCGTGCGGACGACTACCGCGCGCGCCGAGAGCATTCGTGAACTCGACAGTGTTCTGCGCGAAAGGCCAGTTCCTGCTGGGCGTACCGTACTGGTCTATCGGGAGGCCCCTTTAGTTCACTACATGATGGATGACTTGCCGTATCGGAAGTGGATCTGGCCGGATATATTGCCTCTGAGTGAGATCGAGCGGGGATTTCCAGGATTGTGCGACACACAAACGGCGCCCTATCTCGTCGTCCGCGCGCTGCAGCCGACGGGAAACCCGATCTGGGGCGGCAAAGCAGGAATCGAAAGTTTCGCGCCAAGCTGGCAGGTGGAAAAGTATGAGGCGATCGATGCGGCCGTCGAGCGCTGCGGATATCGGTCGGTTTGGAAAAATGTCGACTTCGAGGTCCTGATGAAGGCTGCTGCGCCTGCGGTCGCGCCAGCGAAATGATCGTGATGTCATGAGCGACAACAATCCGTTCGCTAATCTCAACTATGAAGACTTCAAGCGTCTGGCTCGAGATCAGACGCTGTCGAAGTATGAGCGTATCGGTTTTCCGGACGCCTATCGGAAGGGCGCAGAAGAGGCGATCTTTGCCGACATCTGCTCGAAACTTTCTTCGCTGAATCAGTCCGGCAAGGTCGTGCTGGATATCGGTCCGGGCTGCAGTGACCTGCCGCTGATGCTGATTGAACTGTGCCGTGCCCAGGGACATGTGCTGCATCTGATCGATAGCGAGGAGATGCTGGCGCTTCTGCCTGACGCACCGTTCGTGACGAAGGCTGCTGGGCTGTTTCCCAGCTGTGCCGAAGTGACCGAGCCACTCAGGTCGCGCGTCGACGTCATCCTGTGCTACAGCGTTCTGCACTACGTTTTGATCGATACGGCGTTCTTCCGTTTCCTCGATACCGCCCTGTCTCTGCTCGCCCCAGGCGGCCAGATGCTGATCGGCGATATCCCGAATATTTCGAAGCGGAAGCGGTTCTTCGCCAGCGAAAATGGCGTGCGCTTCCACCAGGCATTCATGAACACCAGCGAACGTCCCGAAGTGGCGTTCAATCGGATCGAACACGACCAGATCGATGATTCGGTGGTGTTCTCCTTGCTTCAGCGCGCGCGTGCGCAGGGGTTCGATGCGTATGTGTTGCCGCAGTCAGCCGAGCTGCCGATGGCAAACCGGCGCGAGGATATTCTGATCGTGCGTCCGTGAGGGATGGCAATGGATAAGACGAAGAAGTTGGTCATCGTAGGCGACAGCGCGTTCGCCGAGATCGCTCGAGAGTATTTCGAGGTCGACACCGAGTATGAAGTGGTCGGTTTCTCGGTCGAGCGCGACTACCTGAAGAAGCCGGATCTCCACGGGCTGCCAGTGGTCGCTTTCGAAGATCTGGAAACGGTGTTCGATCCATCCGCGCACGAGGTCTATGTCGCGACCGTTTACACGCAGCTCAATCGCCTGCGCGCGCGGCTGGCAAATGCCGCCAAAGCCAAGGGATATCGGCTTGCATCCTACATCAGTCCGCGCGCCTTCGTCTGGCGAAACGTTCAGCTCGGAGAGCATTGTTTCGTGTTCGAGGACAACACGGTGCAGCCGTTCGTGAAGATCGGCGACAACGTCGTGCTGTGGAGCGGCAACCACATTGGTCATCACTCGACGATCGGCAACAACTGCTTCGTCTCGTCGCACGTCGTAATATCCGGCTTCTGCGAAATCGGTGAAAATAGCTTCCTCGGCGTCAATGCGTCGGTGGCGAACAACATCACAATCGGCAAAGACAACTGGGTTGGGCCAAACGTGCCGATCATGAAGAATACGGATGCCGGGGCGCTGTTCCGCGCCGAGCAGCCGGAGCCGGCAAAGATCTCTGCCCCTCGGTTCTTCAAGGTCCGGGAATGAGGAAAATGCGCTGGCGAAAGCTCGGACTTGTTTACGGGCCGGATGGGTCGCTGCCGTGGGCGAAATCTCATGCGATGATCCCGACGCCGGTGCGACTGAACCAGGATGTCATCCGTGTTTACGTGACCTTCTGTGACGAAGGCGGCTTGGGTCGACCCGGTTTTGTCGACGTCGCGGCCGACGATCCGACGCAGGTTCTGAAAGTGTCGCAGCGGCCGCTTCTCGATTTGGGGCTGCCGGGCACGTTCGATGAAAACGGCGTGTTGTTGTGCTCTGTGGTGCCGGCCGGCGGCGATCGCCTGCACATGTATTATGCCGGATTCGAGATTGGCACGAGGATTCGGTATCGTTTGTTGACGGGCCTAGCGGTCAGTGAAGACGGGGGCGACACTTTTCGCCGCTACGCCAATACGCCGGTTTTGGAACGATCTCAGGCGGAGCTTTACTTCCGCGGTGGCCCATTTGGGTTACAGGGACCGAATGGGTTTCGGCTCTGGTACGTCGCGGGCAGCGAGTGGACCGAGATCGACGGAAAAGCGATGCCGGTGTACGACCTCCGCTACATGGAATCTGCAGACGGCATCGATTGGCCGGATCAGGGTGAGGTCTTGATTGCCCTTGCTGACCCGGACGAGCATGGCTTCGGACGCCCGTGTGTGATTGAGAAGCCAACGGGCGGCTACCGAATGTTCTACTCGGTCCGCCGCCGTTCTTATGCGGCATACCGTCTTGGTTATGCCGAGTCGGAGGATGGCGTCAGTTGGGTGCGAATGGATCGCAAACTCAATCTGGACGTGACGCCGGGAAGCTTCGACTCACAGGCCATCATGTACGCAGCGCCGATTGCCGTCGGGGATGATCTCTACGTATTTTACAACGGCAATGATTTTGGCCGCGACGGATTCGCGGTGGCGGTATTGGAGGCAGAGTGACCATTGCGGTTCGCGCATTCCGGGCGGAAGATGCGGACGCTTGGGACGCATTCTGCCCCGGCTGTCTTCAATCGACCCTTCTGCACACGCGTCGATTCTTGTCGTATCACGGCGACCGCTTCGTCGATCAGTCCCTGATCATCGAAGAGGACGGGGTCGGGGTCGGCTTGTTCCCCGCTGCGGAAAGTCCCCAGGACCAGACCGTGATCGTTTCGCATCCGGGCGTGACGTATGGCGGAGTCCTGCATCAAGGAAGGCTCCAGGGCGCACGGTCGCTCACGGCCTTCGAGATGATTGCCGCGCACTACGCTTCCCGATCCCGCATCAAGCTGCAGTATAAAGCAGTTCCTGCCTTCTACCAGCGCGTTCCGGCGCAAGACGACCTGTATGCGTTGTTTCGCCTCGGCGCGCAGAGGGTTCGCTGCGATCTGAGCAGCACCATCGACCTCCATACCCGGCTGCCCGCCAGCCAGCGCCGTCGCCGAAGTCTCAAGAAGGCCGCTAAAGCCGGCGTTTCGATCATTGAGGGGCGACAGAACCTCGAGCGGCTCTGGCAGGTTCTTGCCGACAATCTTGCACGCAAGCACGGGGTCGAGCCGGTCCATTCGCTGGCTGAGATCGAATTGCTGGCCGACCGCTTTCCCGGCGAGATCCGATGCATTTGCGCGGCCCTCAACCAACAGGTGGTCGCGGGAACCGTGTTGTTCGTAACTCCCACGGCGTTTCACGCCCAGTATATTGCGGCCAGCGAAGTGGGATATGATGTATCCGCGCTCGATGCGGTCTTTGAGCATTGCATTGCAGTGGCTACGCAGCAGGGAAGACGCTGGTTCGACTTCGGGATCAGCACCGAAAAGGGCGGTGCCGTGTTGAATGACGGCCTATACGGCTTCAAGTCTGAGTTCGGCGGCGGTGGAATGGTGCACGAATTCTACGAGCTAGATTTAAGCAAATGAGCGAGACCCTATCGATTGTCGTTCCGGTATACTTCAATGCTGGGTCGTTGCCGCCGCTGTTCGTCCGGATGCAGAAGGTGGAGGAACAACTCGCATCGATCGGGATGCGGCTCGAATTGATTTTTGTCGATGACGGCTCTGGAGACGAGTCGCTCGCAGAATTGCTTCGCATCAAGCAGCAGCGGCCCGCGACGAAGGTCGTCAAGCTGACCCGGAATTTCGGTGCGGTGCACGCGTCGAAATGCGGCTTTCAGTTCGTCACCGGCGATTGCTTTATGATTCTCGCCGCCGATCTCCAGGATCCGCCCGAGCTCATCATGCAGATGGTGGAGAAGTGGCGGGGAGGCTCCAAGTTTACAATCTGCGAGCGGATCAGCAGGGACGACCCCGCGCTATCGAAGATCTACGCGGCCGCCTTCTATTGGCTGCTGCATCGTTTGGTGATGAGCAACTATCCGGATGGCGGCTATGACATGGCACTGATGGATCGAGCGATGTTGCCGCACATTTTGAACAGCTCGAAGAATCTCTATACGCCGCTCCTGGCTTATTGGCTGGGGTTCAAGCCTGAGGTGATCCGTTATCACCGCGCCAAGCGCGAGCATGGTAAGTCACGCTGGACGTTCAAGAAGAAGTTCAAGGCGTTTCTCGACGTGATGCTTGGCTTCTCTGTGACGCCGATCCGCCTGATCTCGGGTTTCGGCGTTGTGGTGGCGATAGTCAGTTTTCTGTACGGCGTGTCCGTCGTCGTCAATGCGATTTTGGGCAACGTTCCTGTCGCCGGATTCGCATCGCTCGCCGCCCTGATTACGTTCCTGCAGGGGTTGGTGATCATCATGCTCGGTGTGATCGGCGAATATCTTTGGCGCGTGTTCGATGAGGTGAACAAACGGCCCGAGGTCGTCATTGATGAAGTCTATTAGAGGCGAAAGCCTCCGCTTCATTGTGGCAGGCGGAGCCAATACAGTTCTGACCTACCTTGTTTATCTGCTGATGTTGAACTGGGTGTCGTATCCGGTCGCATTCACCGTATCGTTTGCAACGGGAGTTCTTTTCGCTTTCGCGGTATATTCTTTGTTCGTTTTCAGGATCGCCCTCGACTGGCGCAGAATGTTGCCGTATCCGTTGTTGTACGGTCTTCAATACGTTGCCGGACTAGCATTGCTGGCACTTCTGATTGGCCAATTTGCGCTGGACGAGCGGATTGCGCCGATCGTCAATGTTGTCGTCCTGACGCCGGTCACGTTTGTGCTGAATAGCTGGTATTTGACCAGGGGAGGGCGGAGTGATGGTGAGGCGTAGCGTCGACGAATGCCGCATCCTGGACCTTCCAAAGATCTGTGACCCCCGTGGAAACCTCACCTTTATCGAGGGCGAGCGTCATGTTCCGTTCGATATTCGGCGGGTTTACTACTTGTACGATGTCCCGGGTGGCTCCGATCGTGGTTCGCACGCACATCGGGACCTGCATCAATTCGTCGTTGCGATGTCCGGCAGCTTCGATGTCGAACTCGATGACGGTCGTTCGAAGAAGCGGTTTCATCTGAACAGGTCCTATTACGGACTGTATATCTGTCCGATGATGTGGCGGCAGCTCGACAATTTTTCCTCGGGCGCCGTGTGCATGGTGCTCGCATCCGAATTGTATTCGGAGAATGATTACGTGCGGGACTACAAAGCGTTTCTGGATCTGGTGGGGCGACAGGAGTGAAGGTCCCCTTCCTCGATCTGAAATCGATCAACGATCGCTCTCGCAGCGAATTCCATGCCGCGCTTGATCGTGTCCTCGACTCCGGCTGGCTCGTCTTGGGGCAGGAGGTTGACGCGTTCGAGCGTGAGTTCGCGGCCTACTGCGACACCGGGTACTGCGTGGGAGTCGGCAATGGTCTGGAGGCATTGCACCTCGTATTGAGGGCGTGGGGCATTACGGCCGGAGACGAGGTCATCGTGCCCTCGAATACCTACATCGCGACCTGGCTTGCGGCCAGCTACACGGGGGCGGTACCCGTCGCGGTTGAGCCGGATTCATCGACCTTCAATGTCGATCCCGCGCGCATCGAAGCGGCGATTACGCCGAGGACGCGCGCCATCATTCCGGTCCATCTGTATGGTCAGCCGGCCGACATGGACCCGATCATGGAGATCGCCGACCGTAACGGATTGAAGGTGCTGGAAGATGCCGCGCAAGCCCACGGTGCACGGTACAAGGGGCGCCGGGTCGGGGGCCTCGGCCACGCTGCAGGTTTCAGCTTTTACCCCGGCAAAAATCTGGGGGCACTTGGAGACGCCGGTGCAATTACGACCAACGACTCCCAACTCGCTGATCGTATCAGGGTGCTGCGAAACTACGGGTCGCGGGTTAAATATTACAATGAGGTGATTGGCTTCAATTCACGCCTGGACGAGCTGCAAGCAGCCTTCCTGCGCGCCAAGCTGCCAGAACTGGATCGCGACAATGCAAGGCGGCGTGAGATCGCTGGTCTCTACCAGCAAGGACTGGCTGAATTGGGGGTGACGCTGCCCCAGGTTCCGATCTGGGCGGACCCAGTATGGCATCTGTATGTCGTTCGCAGCAGTAACCGCGAGGCGTTGCGGCAAAACCTCGACGCGCGAGGAATCGGTACCCTGCTGCATTATCCGGTTCCCCCCGCCCGGCAGACGGCCTATGAAGCCCTCGGGTCGGAAAACAGTTGCCCGGTGGCCGAAGCCATGTCCAATGAAGTCTTCAGCCTGCCGATGGGGCCGCACCTGGAAGATGCCCAGGTGCAGGCTGTCGTTCAGGCCCTCAAGAATGCATCGAGCTGAGAGCGGGCAGCCAATGATCTCCGGTTTTCTTCACGACATCCAAAATTCAGGGATCACGCTGGTCGATATCGGCAGTAGTGGTTCGCTCGATGCCAAATGGACGCCGATCAAGGATCTGATCGACCTCGTCGGATTTGATCCGAACGAAGAAGAGTGTCGGCGGCAGAACAATCTGCCGTCTCAATACCGGAGTTCGGTGTTTTTGCCGTACGCGGTCCACGGCAAGGATGGCGTCGAGACTCTCTACAAGACGCGGAGCATCTATTGCTACTCGCTTCTGAAGCCGAATAAGCAGTGGCTGGACCGCTTCGCGTTCCATGATCTATTCGATGTCAAGGAAGAGTGCCCGATCTCCGTGCGGGCCATCGATCAGATTGAAGAATTGAAGAGCTATTCCCCGGATGTCATTAAGATCGACGTTCAAGGGCTGGAGTTGCCGATTCTGAGCAAAGCCGGACGCTATCTTGATAGTGCGTTCTACGTCGAGACCGAGACGGGCTTCACCGCCAACTATGAAGGCGAAACGACCTTCGCCGAGCTTGATCGATTTATGCAAGCCAACGGCTTTCTGATGTTTGATATCAATCCTGATCATCGCATTTCGCGGAACAATCAGCTCAAGAACAAGCCCACCGGCCGGGAGCAGATTTTGTGGGCCGAAGCGGTTTGGCTGAAGGACTACGTGGCCCTCGATCGCCAAGGTAAATTCGACGAGTTGGGGGTTGATCAGATCAAGGCCAAAAAGGTGCTTGTTCTGTGTGCGCTTCAACGATGCTACGACTTCGGTTTCGAGTTGGCTGAATTCTTCGCGCGGAAGGGTTTGATTTCCGCTCGCGAACTGGCCGGCCTCGAGACCGCAGATGGGTGGGATCTCACCAGGGCGTATCCCGCGGACGAACCGGTCGCCGCCCCGAGAAGCGGCAAGATGGCGATGCTGGCCGATCTGCTTGGCCTGCTGCCGGATCGTCTGCGCGATGCGATCCATCGGGCCTCGGCGCGATGATGGCCAATGCAATGACGCTCGCTCCGATCGTTCTGTTTGTGTTCAATCGGCCTGTCCACACTCGAACGACCCTTGAGTCGCTGAAAGCCAATGCGCTTGCGAGCCAATCCGAGTTGTTCGTGTATTCGGATGGCTCGCGTGGCGCAAAAGACGATGCGGATGTCGCGGCGGTTAGGGCGATCGTCGACAACATCGAGGGTTTCAAGAGCGTCACGGTCTTCAAGCAGTCGAATAACCGCGGTCTTGCCGCGTCGGTGATCGCTGGCGTCTCCGCCACTATCGAGAGGTACGGCAAGGTCATCGTCGTGGAAGACGATTTGCAGTTTTCGCCGCTCTTCTTGAACTACATGAACGATGCGCTTGCGGCTTGTGAAAAGGATTCGCGGGTCTTCTCCATTGGAGGTTACAGTCCCCCGCTGGAAATGCCGGCAAACTACGACGAGGACTCCTATCTGTCGTACAGGTGCTGCACCTGGGGTTGGGCGACTTGGCGCGATCGCTGGGGCAAGGTCGACTGGGACGTCCGTGAGTTCGATCAATTCTGCAAGGATGAGACTGCTATCGCGCGTTTCAATCGCGGTGGCGACGACATGTTTCACATTCTCAAGCTTCAGATGGCTGGCAAGATCAGTTCCTGGGGTATCCGGTGGGACTACGCTCACTACAAAAATGAAGCTTATTGTTTCAGGCCGTCTCGTTCGATCGTCGGCAACATTGGCAACGATGGAACGGGCGTGCATTGTGGAGTAACCGATAAGTTCGATGTCGACCTCAACATGCAGTC
>NZ_QTKI01000398.1:0-4409 GCF_010820945.1 Rhodopseudomonas sp. BR0C11 | reverse complement strand
CTATCAGGCGGTGCGGGTGCTCGGCGCGTCGGCCTATCAGGCGCAAGGCATCATCGCGTCGCAGGAGACCTATCGGCTGATCGAGGAGCGCGGCCAGCAGGATTGGGATTCGGAATACGGCCGGTTTCCGCGGCTGTTCCAGGATGCCGAGAGCATTCCGGGGCTGACCTGGCCGACGCTGGCGTTCGACGGCGAGATGTCGGTCTTCCTCGGCAAGCGTGAGGTGCGGCTGATGCAGCTCGGCGCTGGCCATACGTCGGGTGACATCGTCGCCTGGGTGCCGGACGCGCAGGTGATGTTCACCGGCGACCTCGTCGAATATCACTCGGCCTGCTATTGCGGCGATGCGTATTTGCGCGAGTGGCCGGCGACGCTGAACGAAATCCGCGAGTTCAATCCGAAGGCGATCGCGCCCGGGCGCGGCGACGCGCTGAAGGGGCTGGAGACCACGCGCGAGGCGATCGCGATGACGCGCGATTTCGTCGGCACGCTGTACGGCGCCGCCGAGATCTCGGTCGCCAAGGGTCGCAGCCTGAAGGAAACCTGGGACGCCACCCGCGAGGTGATGGACCCGAAGTTCGCGTCCTTCGCCATCTATGAGCACTGCCTGCCGTTCAACGTGTCGCGCGCGTTCGACGAAGCCTCGGGCATCGACGATCCGGTGATCTGGACCGCCGAGCGCGATCGCGAAATGTGGGCCGCCCTGCAGGGCGGTTAGTCCGAACCGCGAGCGTAGCTTCGGCCGCGTCCGCGCCAACCGATCGGAGGACGACCATGAACATCAATGCCGCGCCGCAGATCCTCGGCGGCTCATCCCAAGGCATCACGCCCGGCTACATGTCCGGCTTCGGCAATTCGTTCGAGACCGAGGCGCTGCCCGGCGCACTGCCGGTCGGACGCAATTCGCCGCAGCGCTGCGCCTATGGTCTCTACGCCGAGCAATTGTCCGGATCGCCCTTCACCGCACCGCGCGGCGCCAATGAGCGCAGCTGGCTGTATCGTATCCGCCCGTCGGTGAAGCACTCCGGCCGCTTCGCCAAGGCCGATATGGGGTTGTGGCGTTCGGCGCCGTGCTTCGAGCACGATTTGCCGATCGCGCAGCTGCGCTGGGACCCGCCGCCGATGCCGCAGGACAAGCTGACTTTCCTGCAAGGCGTGAGCACCATGACGACGGCCGGCGACGTCAACACCCAGGCCGGAATGGCGACGCATCTTTATCTGATCACTCAGTCGATGGTCGATCAGCACTTCTACAATGCCGACGGCGAGATGATGTTCGTGCCGCAGCAGGGAAGCCTGCGTCTCGTCACCGAATTCGGCATCATCAGCATCGAGCCGGCCGAGATCGCCGTGATCCCGCGCGGCGTCAAGTTCCGGGTCGAGCTGGTCGACGGCCCGGCGCGCGGTTATCTGTGCGAGAACTATGGCGGTGCGTTCACGCTGCCGGAGCGCGGCCCGATCGGCGCCAACTGCCTCGCCAATTCGCGCGACTTCCTGACGCCGGTCGCCGCCTATGAGGACAAGGACACGCCGACCGAGCTGTATGTGAAATGGGGCGGTTCGCTGTACGTGACCAAGCTGCCGCATTCGCCGATCGATGTCGTCGCCTGGCACGGCAACTACGCGCCGTACAAATACGACCTGCGGACCTATTCGCCGGTTGGCGCGATCGGCTTCGACCATCCCGATCCGTCGATCTTCACCGTGCTGACCTCGCCGTCCGAGACGCCGGGCACCGCCAATATCGACTTCGTGATCTTCCCCGAGCGCTGGATGGTGGCGGAGAACACGTTCCGGCCGCCGTGGTATCACATGAACATCATGTCGGAGTTCATGGGGCTGATCTACGGCGTGTACGACGCCAAGCCGCAGGGCTTCGTGCCGGGCGGCGCGTCGCTACACAACATGATGCTGCCGCACGGGCCCGATCGCGAGGCGTTCGATCATGCCAGCAATGGCGAATTGAAGCCGGTGAAGCTGACCGGCACAATGGCGTTCATGTTCGAGACCCGCTATCCGCAGCGCGTCACCGAATACGCCGCGACCTCCGGTCTGTTGCAGGATGACTACGCCGACTGCTGGAACGGCCTCGAAAAGCGCTTCGATCCGAACCGGCCATGACCAAAGCTCAGGATCACGACGCCGCGGTGCTGTACGGCTATTTCCGCTCCTCCGCGGCGTATCGGGTGCGGATCGCGCTGAACCTGAAGAACATCGTGGTGGCGCAGCGCTACGTCCACCTGCGCAACGGCGAACAGAACCTCGAAGCGTTCCGCTGGATCAATCCGGCCGGCCTGGTGCCGTATTGGAGCGAGGGCGAGTTCAACCTCGGGCAATCGCTGGCGATCATCGAATATCTCGACGAGACTCATCCCGAGCCGCCGCTGCTGCCGAAAGATCCGAAGGCTCGCGCCATTGTGCGCGAGATCGCCTATGCGGTGGCCTGCGACATCCATCCGATCGGCAATTTGCGCATCCTGAAGCGGCTCAGCGAACTCGGCGTCGACGAGATCGATCGCGCCCGTTGGTCGAAAGAATGGATCGAGCAAGGCTTCGCGGCGATCGAGGCGCGGCTGGCGCAGACGCCGGGGCCGTTCGCATTCGGCCATAGGCCGACGCTCGCGGATATCTGCATCGTCCCGCAAGTGTTCAACGCCCGTCGTTTCGACGCCGACCTCGCCCCGTTCGAACGCATCCGCCAGATCGAAGCCGAAGCAATGAAGATCGACGCCTTCGTCGCCGCGGAGCCGGGCCGGCAGCCGGATGCGGAGTGAACATGACTAATACCCTCCCCTGGAGGGGGAGGGTCGCTCGCGTCAGCGAGCGGGGTGGGGTGGCGAAGAGTTCATCCGCCGTGCCCGCGGCACACCCCACCCCGTCCCGCATCCCGCTGCGCGGGCTGCGTGCCGACCCTCCCCCTCCAGGGGAGGGTGAAGAGAGCTTCACGATCCGGCCGAGCCGTTCAACGTTCCAGGACCCTTCATGCACCCCAACGATCCTCGTCTGCGCTCCTTCATTGAGGTGAAGGCTGACTCCGACTTCCCGATCCAGAACCTGCCTTACGGTGTGTTCTCGACCGCAGATCATCCATCGCCGCGCGTCGGTGTCGCGATCGGCGATTATGTGCTCGACCTCGCAGCATTGCAGGCTGCGAAGCTGCTCGATCTGCCGGAGGGCGTGTTCGCGCAAGGCTCGATCAACGCCTTCATGGCGCTCGGGCCGAATGTGTGGCGCAGCACGCGGGCGCGGATCAGCGCGCTGCTGCGGCACGACAATGCCGAACTGCGCGACAATGCGGAGTTGCGCGCCAAGGCGCTGCTGCCGATGCGCCAGGTGAAGCTGCATCTGCCGCTTCGCGTCGAGGGCTTCACCGATTTCTATTCGTCGAAGGAACACGCCACCAATGTCGGCACCATGTTCCGCGACAAGACCAATCCGCTGCTGCCGAACTGGCTGCATATCCCGATCGGCTACAACGGCCGTGCCTCGACTGTCGTGGTCAGCGGCACGGCGATTCACCGCCCGCGCGGCCAGCTCAAGCCGCCGTCGGCGGAGCTGCCGAGTTTCGGACCTTGCAAGCGGCTCGATTTCGAACTCGAGATCGGCGTGGTGGTCGGGCAGTCCTCAGTGATGGGCTCGATGCTCACCGAAGCGCAGGCCGAGGAGATGATCTTCGGCTTCACTTTGCTCAACGATTGGAGCGCGCGCGACATCCAGCAATGGGAGTACGTGCCGCTCGGGCCGTTCCAGGCCAAGGCATTCGCGACCTCGATCAGCCCGTGGATCGTCACTCGCGAGGCGCTGGAGCCGTTTCGCGTTGCCGGGCCGGCGCAGGACCCGGCGCCGCTGCCGTATCTGCAACAGAAGGGCGCCAACAATTACGACATGGCGTTGGAAGTCGCGTTGCGGACGCCTGAGATGCCGCAGCCGGCGCGGATCAGCGCCACCAATTTCAAATACATGTACTGGTCGTCGGTGCAGCAGCTCGTGCACCATGCCTCCAGCGGCTGCGCCATGAGCGTCGGCGACCTGCTCGGCTCCGGCACGGTGTCGGGCCCGGAGAAAGATCAGCTCGGCAGTCTGCTGGAATTAAGCTGGAACGGGACGGAGCCGCTGCAATTGCCGGGGGGCGAGAGCCGCAGCTTCCTCGAAGACGGCGACAGCCTGGTGATGCGCGGGTGGTGCCAGGGCGACGGTTACCGAGTCGGCTTCGGCGAGGTCGAGGGCACGGTGCTGGCGGCGAGCGAGTAGTTCCTTGCAGCGTCATTCCGGGGCGCGCCGTCAGGCGCGAGCCCGGAATCTCAAGGTGATGATAACGTCTGGATTCCGGGTTCGCTCACGTTCGTGGGCGCCCCGGAATGACGTGCCTGAAGGCGGCGGTTACTTTCCGCCCCAGGCCTTTACCACGT